>NZ_JBJNRJ010000129.1:0-1170 GCF_046233715.1 Trujillonella humicola
GACGGGGCGGTCCGGATCGTCGAGGAGACGAGCAAGCCGATCGCCCAGGTCGCCCGCGATCTCGGCGTCAACGAGGGCACGCTGGGCAACTGGGTGAACAAGGCGCGGGAGGCCCGGGAGGGCACCGAGGGCCTGTCCCGGGGTGACATCGAGGAACTCAAGCGGCTGCGCGCGGAGAACGCCGAGCTGCGGATGGAGCGCGATGTCCTCAAGCGATCGGTGGTCCTGTGGGTGAAGGAGGCGACGAAGTGAGCGTGGCCCGCTTCATCGCCGACCAGAGGACCTTCTACCGGGTGCCGCACACGCTGACCTGCGCCCTGCTCGGCGTATCGGAGTCCTGGTTCTACAAGTGGCTTGACCGCACGCCGACGCCGACCGAGCAGCGCCGGGCCGAGGTCGACGCCGCGGTCGCGAAGGCGTTCCAGGCCGCGCGCGGGCTGCACGGCTCGCCCCGGCTGGTGGACGATCTGCGGGAGGCCGGCTGGACGGTGTCGGAGAAGACCGTCGCGGACTCGATGCGCCGCCAGGGCCTGGTCGCCCGGGTGATCAAGCGGCGGGGCGGGCTGACCCGGCAGGACAAGACCGCGCCGAAGTTCCCCGACCTGCTCAAGCGCGACTTCACCGCCGAGCGCCCCAACTGCCGCTGGGTGGGGGACATGACCGAGATCCCGACCGCGGCCGGGAAGCTGTACCTGGCCACGGTGATCGACCTGTACTCCCGGCGGCTGCTGGGTGCCGCGACCGGGCTGCACCCGGACGCCGCGTTGGCCTGTGCGGCGATCGAGATGGCCGTGGCCGCACGGGGCGGCGCTGAGCACATCGCCGGCGTCATCTTCCACACCGACCGCGGCTCGACCTACACCGCCGAGAAGTTCACCGCGCTGTGCCGGCGGCTGGGCATCCGGCAGTCGATGGGCCGGGTCGGCTCCTGCTTCGACAACGCCGCAGCCGAGGCGTTCTTCTCCAGTCTGGAGTGGGAGGTGCTGTCCCGGCACGAGTTCGACAGCACTGGCCAGGCCCGCGCGGTCGTGATCGACTGGTGCTACGGGTTCTACAACCACCAGCGCCGGCACAGTGCCGCCGGGAACCTGTCACCAATCACCTACGAGACGACCGCGCTCGACCGAGCAGCGGCATAGGGAAGCCCTCCACGATCTCGGGGGAACCACA
>NZ_JBJNRJ010000012.1:0-106987 GCF_046233715.1 Trujillonella humicola
CCAGGATGGACGCCGCCTGAACCCAACCGCGACACATGTCATGAGCCCACACCACGACACATGTCCGGGGACACGACATGGGCGTGACGCCCACGGATCCCCTCCGCGACCTCAGCGGTCCGGGAGCTGGACGGTGAGGGTGAGCGCCTCCCCGCGCTGGGAGGCCACGACCCGGCCGCCGAGCTCTCCGGTCTGCCGCTGCACCGACCACAGACCCAGGCCGGTGAGGTCCACCGGCGGCCGCGCCGTCCGCAGCTGCCCGACCACGCGGTCGGCGGGCACGCCGGCCTGGGTCAGCGCGAGGTCGACCCAGCCCGGCCGGCAGGTGACCGCGAGCAGCGCCGGCTCCCCGCGGCCGTGGCGGTGGGCGTTCTCCAGGAGGTTGGTGAGGATGCGCTGCACGCGGGCGTCGGCGACCGTGACGTCGGCGGCGCAGCCGGTCATCCGGGTGGTCAGCTGGGCGTCGGGCAGCCCGGAGGCCGCGATCGCCGCGCGGACGACGTCCACCAGCCGCCGGCGCGCGGGCCCGCGCCGCTGGGCGCCCCCGGTGGCGTCGGCCGTGCGCAGCATCGAGGACAGGTGCGCCGTCTGCGCCCGCGCCAGCTCCAGGACCTCCGCTCGCGTCCGGTCGCCGGCGTCCCCGCCGAGGTCCAGGTGCTCGAGCGCGGCCGCCAAGGACGCCAGCGGGCTCTTCATGTCGTGGCACATCGCCCGCAGCAGCGCCTCGCGCGGGTCGGGTGGCTCCTCCGCCGCCGCTCGGCGGTGACGGGCGAGGTGGGTGCGCAGCACGCGGCCGAGGTCGGTGACGAGGCGGGCGGGGGACGGCGCGGCCGAGGGGTTGGCGAGGACGGTCATGGGCACCTCCGGTGCTGCGGCCCGGTCAGCCCCGCCGGCCGCGGACGACCGTGTGGAGAGCCCGGGTGGACGACGCCGCTGCTGGACGCCAGGTGGAGCTCGACGTGGTCCTGGTGGACGACCACCCGCTCTTCAGCCGCGGCCTGGCGCTGCTGCTGCCGGGGGTGAGCGGGGGGCGGGTCCGGGTGGTGGGGACGACGGACGACGCCTCGGCGGCCGCGGCCCTCGTGCGCCGGCACCACGCGGACGTCGCCGTCGTGGACCTGCACATGCCGCCGCCGGGCGGGACGCGGGCGATCGCAGCGATCCGCCGGGCCGATCCGATGGTCCGCGTGGTCGCGCTGTCCGGCCTGGCCGAGGCAGACGCCGCGCTGGAGGCCCTGCGGGCGGGGGCGGTCGGCTTCCTGCCCAAGTCGGCCGACCCGGAGTCGCTGGTCCGGCCGCTGATGGCGGTGCTCGACGGCTGGTCGGTGCTGCCCGAGGACCTGCTGCGCCGGCTGCTGGACCAGTCCGCGCCGACCGGGGAGCAGGGTCTGGCGGACCGGCTCAGCGCCGACGAGCGGCGGCTGTGGCGGCTGGTGGCCGACGGCGCTCCCACCGTGGACATCGCCACGACGCTGCACGTCTCCGAGCGCACGGCCAAGCGGCTGGTCGCGTCGCTGCTGCGGTCGCTGGGCGTCTCCACCCGGGTGGAGGCCGCCGCGCTGGCCGGCCGGGTCGGCCTGGGCCGGACCACCGGTGCGTGACGGGTCGGACCGCTCCGTCTCGGGACTCATCGCGCGCTGGCTACCCGGCGTGGGGTCCGCCACGCCGGACGGCGGGTGAACTCCGCGTCGGTCCGGGGTCAGTCCCCGAGGGCGCCCGCCCAGCTGCCGGATGCCGCCCGGGTGAAGGGGACGACGTCGTCGGTGGCCAGGTCGACGGCGGTGTAACCACCGGCGCCCGCGCCGACGCAGGCGACGACCGTGGCGACCCCGGCCCGGCGCTGGAACGGGGACTGCCGTACCTGCCAGCCGACCACCGCCCGGCGCTGCAGCACGGCCCGCTCCTGGATGAGCCAGCCGCTGCGGACGGCGAACGAGCGGGTTCCCGCCGCGTGCCCCAGCGCGGCGTACCGCCCGAACCCCGCGGGCAGGCCGAGCGCGACCAGTGCGGCGCCGGCGACCAGCAGCGGCCACCAGCCGGCCAGCAGGGTGGCGGCGGCCCCCGCCGCGGTGAGCACCAGCCCGGGGGTCACCGCCCGCACCAGCCGGCGCCGCCGCGCCGCGGGTGGGTGCGGCCGCAGCGGGCCGGGATCGTCGACCAGCAGGGCGGCCACCGCCTCGGCCCGGGCCCGCGGCCCCAGCGGCAGCAGCTGGCCGGGTCGCCGGGCCGCCCCCAGCCCGGTGACCAGGGCGCTCACCCGGGCCGCACCGATCCACCGCATGCCCAGTCCCGCCGACACGGTGCACCCGCGGATGCGGTCGATCTCCAGCTCGGTGTGCCGCCGGGTGATCAGCCCGCGGTCGGCGATCAGCGAACCGCCGCGCCGCAGCAGCCGGAACCGCCAGTTGACGACCGCCGCGCCGGCCACCGCCCCGGCGGCGAGGACCAGCAGCGCCACCGGCAGCACGACGACCAGCACCCGCACGTCGCCGAGGTCGGGCCCGGGCAGGTCCGGCCGCAGGGGGCGGGGGAGCTCCTGCGCCAGCCGGGCGAGGGCGCCGACGGTGGCCAGCGGCACGGCGAGGTAGCTGCCGACCAGGGGGGCGTAGAGCAGCCACCGGTGGTCGAAGCGGACGACGACCTCCTCGGGCACGGGCGGGGGTGCCGCCGGCGCCGCTTCCGTCCCGGGAGCGGCGGGCCGCCCCCGCCGGTCCAGCAGCGCGGCGCGCAGCCGCTCGCCCTCCGCCCGTGTCACCCCGTCGAGGACGACCTCCTCGCCCTCGCCGGTGGTCGCGCCGGCGGCGGCGTCCACCCGCACCCGCACCAGACCCAGGAGGCGGTGCAGCGGCGGTGCCTCGACCTCCACGCCGCGGACCCGGTCCCGCGGCACCGTCCGAGCCGAGCGGGCCAGCAGGCCGCGGGTGACCACCACCGCCGTCGGCCCGTCGGCGTAGCCGAACCGCCACCAGGACAGCGCCGCGAACACCAGGGAGGCCAGCGTCACCGCGACCACCAGGACGACGACCGTGGTCGCTCCCCCGCCGATGCCGATCGCGGCGGCGAGGGGCAGCACCACGGGCACGAACTGGCGGGCCTGCTTGAAGGTGAGCGTGTGCACCAGCACCACACGCGGCGAGGTCCGGCGGGAGGTCGGCGCCGGCCCGCCCGCGGGGCCGTCCGCCGGACCCGCGGGCCCGCCGGGCGGCGCGCCTCCCGGCCCGCCGGGCGGTGCCTCGAACGGCCCACCGGGCGGCGCCTCGAACGGCCCACCGGGCAGCGCGCCTCCCGGCCCACCGGGCGGCGCCTCGAACGGCCCACCGGGCAGCGCGCCTCCCGGCCCGCCGGGCGGTGCCTCGAACGGCCCACCCGCGGGATCGCCCACCGGACCGCTCACGTCGCCTCGTCGCGCACCTGGTCGGCGCGGCGCACCAGATCGGCCGCGACCCGCTCGGCGACCTCGGCCGGCAGGTGCTGCACCCGGACGGTGCCCTGCGAGGACGCGGTGAGCACCGCGATGGTGGCCAGGCCGAAGGCCTGCTGCAGGGCGCCGCGGGTGACGTCGACGGTCTGGATGCGGGCGATGGGGACGAGCGTCCAGGTGCGGGTCAGCCAGCCGGCGAGCGCGTAGACCGCGTCGCCGGTGACCTCCCAGCGGTGCACGCGGTAGCGGATCCACGGCTCGAGCCCGACCGACACCAGGGCGTAGAGGCCCAGCAGCACCGGGCCGGCCCACGGCAGCACGGAGAACGGGGCGTCGTCCGTGGGCAGCACCTGCAGCCCCACCACGAGCAGGACGCCCCAGAACAGCGTGCCGACGACGCCCTGGGTGGCCCACAGCCCGATGGCCGAACGGGACAGCGGCCAGGCCGGTTCGCGCGCCGGGGGGCCGTGTAGGGCGGTCATCGCCGCCATCCTCCCAGGCGGGCGAGGGCCGCCGTCGTGCCACGATGGAGAGCGTGATGCCGCAGCAGGTCCCGACCGTGTCCGCCGCCGAGCTCCCCGAGGGCGCCGTCCTGCTCGACGTGCGCGAGGAGGACGAGTGGGTGCACGGCCACGTGGCCGGCGCCACCCACATCCCCATGGGCCAGGTGCCGGCCCGGCTGGACGACGTCCCCGAGGCCGACCCGCTGTACGTGGTCTGCCGTGGCGGCGGCCGCTCGGCCCGGGTGGCGGCCTGGCTCAACCAGAACGGCTACGACGCGGTGAACGTCGCCGGCGGGATGGGGGAGTGGGAGGCCGCCGGCCGGCCCATGGTCAGTGAGACCGGCCAGCCCCCCGTCGTGCGCTGACCCACCCCGCCGATCATCGGCAGGTGGCTGCCCGCCACGCCGGTGGGGGCAGCCACGCGCCGATGATCACCGCGGGGGTCAGCTCTTCAGCTCGTACTCGGCGAACTTCGAGCGCAGGTCCTTCTTGGAGAACTTGCCGACGCTGGTCTTGGGCACCTCGTCGATGAACTCGACGGCGTCGGGCATCCACCACTTGGCCACCAGCGGCCGGATGTGGTCGAGGATCTCCTCCTCGGTGGCCTCCTCGCCGTCCTCGAGCACGACGCAGGCCAGCGGGCGCTCGTCCCACTTCGGGTGCGGGATGCCGACGACCGCGGCCTCCTTCACCTTCGGGTGGCTCATGATCGCGTTCTCCAGGTCGACCGAGCTGATCCACTCGCCGCCGGACTTGATGAGGTCCTTGGTGCGGTCGGCGATCCGGATCGAGCCGAACGCGTCCATGGCGGCGACGTCGCCGGTCTTCATCCACCCGTCGGCCGTGGTGAGCTCCACCCCGGCGTCGGGGTTGTAGTAGTCCTGCGCGCACCACGGCCCGCGGACCTGCAGCTCACCGGTGGCCTGGTCGTCCCACGGCTGGGCCTCGAGGGTGTCGGCGTCGACGATCCGGGCCTCGACACCGAGCAGCGGGATGCCGGCCCGGGCCCGCTGGTCGGCCTTGGTCGTGTCGTCGGCGTCGGCGTGGCGGAGCGGGAGGACGCCGGAGGAGGCGACCGGGTGGGTCTCGGTCATCCCCCAGGCCTGCAGGATCGGCAGCCCGACCTTCTCGCGGTAGGCCTCGCTGAGCGCCTTGGGCACCGCCGAACCGCCGCAGCCGATCTCCCGCAGCTTGTGCGGCTTGCCGGCCAGGTGCGGGAGGACGCCCTGCCAGATGGTCGGGACGCCGGCGGTGAACGTGACGCCCTCGTCGACGATCAGCTTCGCCAGCGCCTCGGGCTGCATCATCGGCCCGGGCATGACCAGCGAGGAGCCGGCGGCGGGGGCCGCCTGCGCGATGCCCCAGGCGTTGGCGTGGAACATCGGCACGACCGGCATCGCGACGTCCTGGATCCCCAGCCCGAACGCGTTGGGCTGCATCACGCCCATGGTGTGCAGGTAGGTCGAGCGGTGGGAGTAGACGACACCCTTCGGGTTCCCCGTGGTGCCCGACGTGTAGCACATCGAGGCGGCCGAGTTCTCGTCGGTGACGCGGAAGTCGACCGGCTGCGCCTCGGCCAGCAGGGCCTCGTAGTCCAGCACCCGCGGGTCGTCGGGGATCTCGTTGTCGCCGCCGTCGTCCATCACCACGACGATCCGGACGGTGGTCATCGTGTCGACCAGCTTCCAGAACAGCGGGAGCACCGAGCGGTCGACGAAGACGACCTCGTCCTCGGCGTGGTTGGCGATGTAGGTGAGCTGCTCGGGGAACAGCCGGATGTTGAGGGTGTGCAGCACGCGGCCGGAGGACGGCGCGGCGAAGTACAGCTCCAGGTGCCGCTGGCTGTTCCAGCCGAAGGTGCCCACCCGGCCGTCGGCGCTGATGCCGAGGGTGTCGAGCACCCCGGCCAGCCGCCGGGTCCGGTCGGCCCACTCCGCGTAGGTGACCCGGGTGACCCCACCCGGGCCGGCGGTGGCGATCGTCCCGTCGCCGTAGTGCTGCTCGACGTGCCGGAAGATCGAGTCGATCGTGAGGGGGTAGTCCTGCATCAGGCCACGCATGGCGCGATCGTGCCAGTGGCGGGGCTCACGCTCCACCCGTGGGCCGATCAGCCGTAGGACTCGCCGACGGCCCGGACGAGCACGGTCAGGACCTCGGCCGGTGGACGACCGGTCGCGGGCTGGGCCCGTGCCGACAGCACCCAGACGCCGGCGTCGCGGGCGTCGCGGACGGCCAGCAGGAGGCGGACGCCGGCGCGTCCGTCCTCGCCCGGGCAGCCGATGAGCGTTCCTCCGCCGGGCACGTCCGCCGCCGGGCACAGGGTGCGGGCGCCGGGCCCGCCGGGGGCGAAGGTGCTCCGGAGCGTCTCGATCGACGTCCCGTCCCGGTCGTGCACGAAGCCGACGCTGAGCACGTAGGGGTAGTCGTAGGGGCCGCCCGCCGAGAGCGGCGCCGGCGACGGCACCCACGTGCAGCCGACCGGACCCCGGGGGAGGGCGCCGGTCCAGTAGCCCATCGGCGCGTCCAGGTCCGCGGTGAGCCGGTCCGACAGCGGGGGGCAGGTGCCTTCGTCCTCCTGGCCGGTCGTCCCCTGGGGCGGCCTGCCGCGGGGCAGCCACTGGTCCCACTCCGCCGGGGAGGTGAGGGTCGGCGCCGCACCGATCCGGGCGACGGCGTCGTCGAGCTGTGCCTGCACCTCGGCGGCCCGCGCCGGGGCCTCGGGCTCCGCGGCCGGGTCCGTGCCCGTCCCCTCACCGGCAGGGGCCGGGCCCAGGGCGGCGGGGACGCCGACGACCAGCGCCGCGGCCGCACCGACCGCCCCCGCCCAGGCCGCCCGGGTCCGCCACCGCCGCCGGACCCGGGCGGCCACCTCCTCGGCCGGCACCGTCGGGTCGAGCCAGGTCAGCTCGTCGGCGAGGGCGTGCAGGCGGGCGCCCAGCGCCTCGGCCTCGGCGTCACCCTCCGGAGCGCCGGGGCGCGCCGGGTCCAGCAGCGGGCGCAGCGCGGCGACGGCCCCGCGGACGTCGTCGACCACGGTGCCCGGCTCCGACCGCACCAGCCCGGCGGTGGTGGCGACGTCGAGGCCCTCCGCGAGGTGGAGGACGACGGCGGCGCGCGCCCGGGGGGTCAGCCGCAGCAGCGCCGTCCGGAGGGCGTCGGCCTGCGCGTACCCCCCGTCGGAGGCCGTGGCGTCGGCACGCGGTCGGACGGCCTCGACCACCTGCTCGGTGCGCAGGAGCCGGCGGTGGCGGCTGAGGTGCTCGCCGACCAGCAGCTCCCGGACGGCGGCCGCCGGGTCGCCGGAGGAGCGGACGGCCGGCCACCGGCCGCGGGCCCGGGAGAGGGCGCCGAGCACGAGGTCCTCGGCCGACGCGCGGTCACCGGTGAGCAGGACGGCGGTGCGCAGCAGCCCGGGCCCGGAGTCGCGGACGAACTCCGCGAGCCCCCGGTGCCGCTGCCGCTCCACGTGGGCTCCCGCGAGGTCAGGGCGTGAGGACGACGGGCAGGTCGGCCAGCCCGCGGATCACGAACTCCGGCCGGCGCCGGGCCGGGCGGCCCAGCTCCAGGCGCGAGGTCCGCTCCAGCAGCGCGCCGAAGGACGCCTGGAGCTCGACCCGGGCCAGCGGCGCGCCGATGCAGAAGTGCACGCCCGCGCCGAAGGAGATGTGCGGGTTGTCGGTGCGGCCGACGTCGAGGGTGTCCGGGGCGTCGAAGACCGCCGGGTCGCGGTTGGCGCTGCCGAGCAGCGCGGCGATCTTCTGCCCGGCGGCGACGGTCACCCCGCCGACCTCGACGTCCTCGGTGGCCGTGCGCTCGAACAGCTGGAGCGGCGAGTCGAAGCGCATGAGCTCCTCGATCGCCGCGGGCAGCAGATCCGGGTGCGCGCGCAGCCGCGCCAGCTGGTCGGGGTGCTCCAGCAGCGCGAGCAGGCCGTTGCCCGAGACGTTCACCGTCGCCTCGTGCCCGGCGTTGAGCAGCAGGATGCAGGTGGTGACCAGCTCGTCCTCGGTCAGCCGGTCGCCGTCGGTGTCGCGCACCGACACCAGGTGGGAGAGCAGGTCCTCGCCGGGGGAGCGGCGCCGCGCGGCGGCCAGGTCGCGCAGGTAGGCCACGAACTCGGCGGCGGCCCGCTCGGCGGCGTCCTCCACGGCCGTCGTCCGCCCGTACTCGTACATCTTGACGATGGCGTTGGACCACGGCCGCAGCAGCGGCCGGTCGGCCTGCGGGACGCCCAGCAGCTCGGCGATGACCGCGACCGGCAGCTCCTCGGCCATCCCGGACAGGACGTCGACGGGCTCGTCGCCGGCCGACCGCTCGACCAGCCCGTCGACCAGCTCGCGGGCGAGCTCCTGCACCCAGGGGCGCAGGCGCTCCACGTGGCCGCGGGCGAAGGCCGTGCTGATCAGCCGGCGCAGCCGGGTGTGGTCGGGCGGCTCCATCTCCAGGATCGCGTTGCGGTGGATCAGGTTGAACGCCTCGAACCGCTCCCCGGGCTCGCGGTCGCGCCAGATCCGGCCCAGCCGCCGGTCCCGGAGGGCGGCGTTGGCCTCGGCGTGGGTGAAGGCGAGCCACAGGCCCAGGCCCTCGTGCCACTGCACCGGTGCCACCGCCCGGGCGGCGCCGAAGGCCGGGTAGGGGTCGGCCACCACGGACGGGTCGTCGAGGTCGAGGTGGGTCACGACCGGAGGGTAGTCAGGGGCCCGTGGCGGGCCCGCCGCGAGCGGGCGGGCAGCGGGGGTCACGGGGGTCCTTACGCTTGTCCCCATGGCCCGCTCCACGACCCGCCGCAAGCCCGGTTCCGCCCCTGCCGCCGAGGGCGGGGTCAACCCGAAGGCGCCGTGCCCGTGCGGCTCCGGTCGTCGGTACAAGCACTGCCACGGCTCGGGCTACGCCCCGCCGGTGACCCGCCCGTTCGAGGGCCTGCCCGGGGAGCCCGACTGGGTGGCGCTGCGCGAGCTGGTGCCCGCGGCGACCGCGCCGCTGCGGACCGCCGACGGCCGGGACGTCACGCTGGCCAGCGTGCTACCCGGCGGGGCGCCGGCGCTGGTGCGCGCCACCGGCGAGATCCTGCTCGGTGTCCAGCTGCCGACGTCGTCGGACGACGTCAGCCGCGACCTCGGCACCGCGCTGGCCGCCGCGCTCGAGGCGCCGAAGGGGGCGCCGGTGGACCCGGGCCCGATCGGGGCGGCCGGGTCGTCCGGGCCGCGGCTGCAGGAGCTGCTCGACCTCTCCGCGCCGCTCGAGGTCACCGTGCACGAGGACTTCGCGTTCTGGCTGGAGGGCTCCGACCCCAGCCCGGCCGCGCGGGCGGGGCTGGAGCAGGCCAACCAGGCCGTTCTGCCCACGGTGCGGCTGCCCGGCCTGGGCGCGGCCTACTGGGTGCTGCCCAGCGCCGAGCGCGCCCACCTGCGCTGGGTGCGCCCGGAGCCGGAGGAGCAGCTGCTCGACGCGCTGGCCCGGCTGTCGGCCGCCGAGCAGATCCTGCTGGGGGAGGGCACCCGCTACGCCGGGGCGTTCCGCGCGCACGGCCTCGTCGTCCCCGTCTGGGACCTCCCGGCCGACGCGCTCGCCGACGACTGGACCGACGCCGCGACCGACTTCCAGGCCCGGCTGGAGCAGGCGCTGGCGGCCACCGAGCCGCTGAGCGCCGACGAGCGCCGCGCCCGCGCCGGGCTGCTCTCCCGCCAGATCACCCTGCGCTAGGTGGGGAGGCCCCCTGCCGAGATCTGCACACTCGTCACCATCAGCCGCTGATGGTGACGAGTGTGCAGATCTCGCGGACGGAGCCGTAGCGACGCGGCTGCGGCGCACGAACCCCTAGAGTGCCGCGCCGTGACGCAGCAGCAGGAGCTCTCCCCGCGGGCACGGCGACGGCGGGAGAAGCGCCTCCGGGAGGCGCTGCCGCCGCACGACGGTCCGGACGCCGTCTCACCACCGCTGCGCTGGGTGCGGCGGTTCACCCCGCTGGGCATCGGCCGCCGGCGCGTGGTCCTGCGGATGGCCGGCCGCCGGCTCCTGCTGGTGCGGACGCCGCTCTTCGGCACCGAGCACGTGGTTGCGGAGGGCCCGCCCGAGGAGTTCCACAGCCTGGCCCCCTCGCGCGGCGGGAGGGGCCTGCACCTGTGGCACGGCGACCGCCTCTACCGGCTCACCGGCCGGTCCAGCGCGCGGCAGGAGGGCGGCGGCTCGGGCCCCTGGACGCTGGGCGACGACCCGGTCAGCGTGGTCATCGGCCTCGTCCTGCTGCCGTTCCTGCTGGTCTACGGGGTGTGGCTGCTCCTCGGCCTGTGGTCCTCGACGGTCTCCTCGGAGCGGGAGAACGCGACGACGACGGTGCGCTGGCTCGCTCCGGTGCTGGGGACCCCACCGCCCGGTCGCACGTTCCGCCGGCCGCTGCCGGGGAGCTGGCTCGCCCTCGGGCGGCTGCTGGTGCGGCTCGCCGTCCTCGGTGGGCTCGTCGCCGTCCTGGTGCTGCTGCTGGGGTAGCCCGCCGGGCCGTCGCCGGGCGTCGCCGGGCCCGTCAGGCGGCCCGGCGGCGGCCCAGGACCTGCAGCCCGGCACCCAGCCCCAGCGCAGCGACCCCGCCGAGCAGGTAGGGCCTCGGCTCCACGCCGGTGTAGGCCAGCTGGCCGCCCCCGCCCGTGGGCCCGCCGCCGGCGACCGGGGTGACGGCCGGCTGCGGGTGCTCCTGCGGGTGGACGACGGGGTGCGCCGGCTGCGGGTGCTGCGGCTGCTCCGGCTGCGGCTCGGGAGCCGGGCCGGGGATCAGCGCGCACAGCTGCTCGACCAGGGCGCGCAGCGGCGCGGGGTCGACACCGAGGGCCGCGCCGCCCTGCTCGATCAGGCCGACCAGCGATGCGCAGCCCTCCGCGAGGTCGGTCGGCAGCGCGGCCAGCAGCTGCTCGAGCAGGTCCTGGACCGCCTCGGTGGGGTCGGCCTCGGCCGCCTCGCAGAGCGTGTCGAGGCCCTCGGCCAGCCGCGGGTCCAGCACGCCCAGGCCGTCGCGCAGCTGGTCGCACAGGCCGGCGACGGGGTTCGGGGCGGGCTCGTCGTCCTCGGGGGCGGTGGCCGGCCCGGCGGGCGCCGGTCCGCTGCCGGTCCCGCCGCCGCTGCCGGTCCCCGTCCCTGCCCCGGGGGTGCCCCCGGCTCCCGGGAGGACTCCGCCGAGCGCGTCGCCGGCGTCCCCGGGCGCCCCCGGCAGCGCCGCACCGGTGCCCGCGCCGCCGGTCGTGCCCGCGCCGCCGGTCGTGCCCTGGGGCGCGGGGGCCGACTGCGTCGGCAGCCCGGGGACGTCGCCGGTCAGGGACCCGGTGACGTCGCGCAGGGTCCCGAGCGGATCGGGGACCGCCGGTTCGGCGGCGGCGGTGCCCGGCGAGACGGCGAGCAGGGCGAGGGCTGCCGCGGGTGCGAGCAGCAGGCGAGACGTGCGGGACACGGTTCCCCCGAGGAGTCGGCACGGGTTGGCGCGATGTCCTACGAGCGGCCGGGGCGGAGGTCACGCACCCTCCGTGACCGGCAGCGCGCCGCCACTCTCCGTGACGGATCGGTTCGGATCAGGGCAGGGGATCGCGGGCGATCGGGCACGACATGCACCGCGGCCCGCCCCGGCCGCTGCCCAACTCGGCCCCGGCGATCGCGACCACCTCGATGCCCGCGGCCTCCAGCGCGGCGTTGGTGACGGTGTTGCGCTCGTAGGCCACGGCCAGCCGCGGGGCCAGCGCCAGCGTGTTGTTGCCGTCGTCCCACTGCTCGCGCTCGGCGGTGACCGGGTCGAGGCCGGTGTCGATCACCCGCACCCGGTCGATGCCCATCGCCCGCGCGGCCGCGGTCAGGAACGGCTCCGGCCCGCGGACGGCGAGGTCGGCGTCACCGTCGTCCGGCGGCTCCCCGTCCCCGGCGGTCACGGTCCAGGCCACGAGGGTGTCGGCGACCGCCGGGTACACCACCATCGCGTCGGCGTCGACCATCGTCGCGATGGTGTCCAGGTGCATCGTCGCCCGCTGCTGGGCGATCGGGACGGCGAGCACCGTGTGCGCCAGCCCCCGGGCGACCACCCGTCGGGCGAGCCGCTCGGCTCCGCCGGGCGTCGTCCGCTCGCCGACGCCCACCGCCACCACGCCCGGGGCCAGCAGCAGGACGTCGCCACCTTCCAGGTGCTCCAGCGTGGGCTCGTAGAGCCGGTCCACCCCGGCGAAGCGCGGGTGGTGGGCGTACACCGCCGCGGTGATCGTCGTCTCCCGCCGGCGGGCGGGCATGGCCAGCGAGGTCACCGCGACCTGGTCGCCGACCCACACCGAGGAGTCCCGGGTGAACAGCAGGTTGGGCAGCGGCGGGACGACGAACCCGCCCCGCCCCATCAGCTCCCAGCCCAGGCCGCGGGCGCCGGGCAGCTCGTCGTGCGCGAGCCCGGCGATCAGCGTGGCCGCGAGCTCGGCGGCGGGCAGGTCCGACAGGTGGGCGGCCGCGGTCCGGCGCAGCGTGGCGCCCAGCCGGGGGTCGTCGACGGCGGCGTCGACCAGCTCGGCGCGCGCCGCCGGCAGCTCGAGCACCTCCGCCAGCAGCCGGTCGACGTGGAGCACCTCCACGCCGCGCGCGGTCAGCTCGGCGGCGAAGGCGTCGTGCTCCTCCTGCGCCCGCGCCACCCAGGGGACGCCGTCGAACAGCAGCTCGTCGTTGTTGCGCGGGGTCAGCCGGCGCAGCTCGGCGCCCGGGCGGTGCAGCAGGACGGTGCGGAGGCGGCCGACCTCGCTGGTCACGCCCAGACCCTGCGGCACGGGCCCACCGGTGGGGTCCGTCGTCACCTCACGAGGCTGCCACCGGCGGCCCGCGGCCGCTCGGTAGCGTCGTCCGGCCGGGGGACGCCGACCTCCCCCGCCGGAGCGGAGGTACGGCGTGGACCTGTTCGACCTGTCCGGGAAGGTCGCCGTCGTCACCGGCGGCACCCGCGGCATCGGCATGATGATGGCCCGCGGGCTGCTGCAGGCCGGCGCGGCGGTGTTCATCAGCTCGCGCAAGGCCGACGCCGGCGAGGCCGCCGTCGCCGAGCTCGCGCCGTTCGGGCAGGTGGAGTCCCTCCCGGCCGACGTCTCCACCGAGGCCGAGTGCCTGCGGCTGGCCGAGGAGGTCGGCCGGCGCACCGACCGGCTGCACGTGCTGGTCAACAACGCCGGCGCAACCTGGGGCGCGCCCTACGAGGAGTTCCCCGCGGCGGCGTGGGACAAGGTGCTCGACCTCAACCTCAAGGCGCCGTTCTTCCTGACCCGGGCCCTCACGCCGCTGCTCGAGGCCGCGGCCACGCCCGACGACCCCGCCCGCGTGGTGAACGTCGGCAGTATCGACGGCCTGCACGTGCCCGCGGTGCCCACCTACTCGTACTCGGCCAGCAAGGCCGGCGTCCACCAGCTGACCCGGGTGCTGGCCCGGGAGCTCGGTCCGCGGGGGATCACGGTCAACGCCGTGGCGCCCGGGCCGTTCGAGTCGAAGATGATGGCCGCGACCCTGGCCGCGCACGGGGACGAGATCGCGGCGTCCGCCCCGCTGAGGCGCATCGGCCGCCCCGACGACATGGCCGGCGTCGTCGTCTACCTGACCAGCCGGGCCGGCGCGTACGTGACCGGTGCCGTCATCCCCGTCGACGGCGCGCGCCCCACCCCCCTCAGCAGGCGATGTGGCCACTGCGGCGGATGGGTGGGGCACGCCCCTCTCGCCGACGTGGCCACGTCGGCGAGAGGGGGCCGGCGTCAGGCGGACTCGGCGGCAGGACGGCGACGGCGGGCCGGTCGCCGCGCCGCCGACTCCGGCACCCGCGCCAGGTGCGCCTCGGCGAGCGCGACCTGGTGCGGGGACCCGACCGCCGACCCCTGCCTCCGGGCGCCCTGCCACCACTCGCGGGCGGCCACGGTGTCGCCCTGGTGCTCGGCGACCCGGCCCAGCAGCTCGTCGTAGGCGCCGAGGCTGAACGACGGCGTCCCCAGCACCGCCTGCCGGCCGCGGAAGGGCAGCAGCTGCACGACGGCGACCTCGACCTCGGGCTCGTCGCCCAGCAGCAGCGCCGTCTCGGCCTCGAGCAGCACCGCGACGTCGCTGGCCCAGTCGCGCACCTGCGTGCGTCCCCACCGCCGGCGCAGCCGGCGGGCCTCGGCGAGGTCCCCGGACTCGGCGGCGGCCAGCACGGCCATCAGCTGCAGCAGCGGATTGCCCTCGTCGCCGGTCTCGACCAGCAGGTCGATCGCCTCCGGCAGCCGGGAGTCCCCGCGGCGCAGGGTGAACTGGTGGGCGGCGAAGGCGTGCCGCGCGTGCGGGGTGACCCGCCGGTACAGCTCGTAGGCCTCGGTGGTCAGCTCCTCGGCGCGGACGGCGTCGCCGCGCAGCCACGCCGCGCCGGCCTGCTGCCACAGCACGTGCGGGCGCACCTCCGGGCCCGACAGCGACGCCGACAGCCGGCGGGCGGCGTCCAGGTCGTCGTCGAACCCGCGCCGGTCGGCCAGGTGCAGCCGGATGGCGGCGCGGTGCAGGCGCGCGAAGAACTCGGTGCGCCGCGGCAGCCCGCGGCCGGCCAGCGCGAGCGCCTCGTCGGTGGCGGCCAGCCGTTGCTCGGCCGCGCCCGGCCGTCCCCACACCGCCAGCGAGAAGTTGTTGAGCGCGCGCCCGAGCAGCTCCGGATCGCCCACGCCGCGCGCCAGTTCCACGGCCTGCTGGGCGTAGCGCGGGCCGCGCTGCAGGTCCTCGCTGAAGGCCAGCTCGACGCCGAGTGTGCCCAGCAGGCGGGCGGCCAGCCGGTCGCGGTCGGCGTCCGACGCTGTGCCGTCCCCCAGCCCACCCAACTGGTCCCGGTGCGCCAGCAGGTCCTCCAGCAGCGCGACCATCTCGTGGTCGACGACGCCGTGCGGCCGCCAGTTCCACAGCGTGGGCGAGCCCCATACCGAGGCCGCCTCCAGCAGGCAGCGCCGGTCGCCGAGGTCGCGGGCGACGGAGATCGCCTGGGCCACCACCTCACGGGCCTCGGTCCGCTCGCCGCTGCGCAGCAGGTCGTCGCCGAGCGCCGTGAGCAGGTCGTGCCGGGTGCGGGCGGCGTCGGGCTCGGCCGGGTCGATGAGGTCCCGGGCGCGCCTCGTGTGCGCGGCGGCCTCGCCGTGCGCCAGCCGGGCCCGGGCGGCCTCGGCCGCGGCGGTCGACCACCGGCGGGCCGGACCGGGACCGGCCACGGGCACGGCGTCGACGAAGTGGTGCGCCAGCCGCTCCAGCAGCGTGTCCTCGCGCGCCCCGCCGGCCAGCCGCTGCTCCAGCGCGGCGCCGAGCTTCGCGTGCAGCCGGGCCCGCCGGAGCACGCCCAGGTCGCCGGCGAGCACCTCCTGCACCAGGGCGTGCGCGAACCGCCAGCTCCACGCGCTCTCCCCCTGCACGACCAGGCCCAGCGCCATGGCCGAGTCCAGCGCGTCGAGCGCGTCCTCCGCGGGGGTGCCGGCCGCCTCGAGGAGGTCCAGGCTCACCTCCCGGCCGGCGAGGGCGGCCAGCTCGAGCACGGCGCGGGTGCCCTGCGGCAGCCGCTCGAGCCGGGTGCGCAGCACCGCACCGACCGAGGGCGGCACGGGCACCCGGTCGAGGTCCTGCGCGCCGGCCATCCAGCGGGTCAGCTCGACGACGAAGAACGGGTTGCCGGCGGTGCGGTCGTGCACCGTCGCGGCCAGGGAGGCGTCCCCCGCCGATCCCAGCTGCGCGGCCAGCAGCGCCGCCACCTCGTCGGTGTCCAGCCCCTCCAGCCGCAGCCTGCTGGCCACCGGCTCGCGGCCCAGGCGTGCCAGGCAGTCGGCCACCGGCGCGGGCAGCTCCTCGCCGACGTCGCGGACGGTGACCAGCACCAGCAGCGCCAGCCGCGGCATGTGCCGGGCGACCAGGGACAGCAGCTGCACCGAGGTCGTGTCGGCGCCCTGCAGGTCGTCGAGGACCACGAGCAGCGGCTGGCGGGCCGCGGCGGCCGACAGGCGGGTGCGCAGGTCCTCGAACAGCCGGAACCGGGCCGCGTCGGGGTCCTCCTCGGCGATCGGCGCCAGCCGCTCCTGGCCCAGCGCCTCCAGCACCTGGGTCCACGGCCACAGCGCCGGCGCGCCCGCGTCGTCGGCGCACCGGCTCCAGGCGACCGCCCAGCCGGCCGACCGGGCGACCTCGGCGGCGGCCTCGGCCAGCCGGGTCTTGCCGATCCCGGCCTCGCCGCCCACGACGACGACGGCGGGCCGCCCGCCGGCGGCGAGGTCCAGCGCGACGCGCAGCTGCGCCAGCTCGACGGCGCGCCCGACCAGCGACTCCGCGCCCGGCAGCGGCAACGGCGCCGCCGCCGCAGGGGCCGGGACGACGGCGAGCTGCGGGCGGGGCACCCGCTCGGTGAGCTTCGGGTCCTGCCGCAGCACCGCCTGCTCCAGGTCGCGCAGCTCCGGGCCGGGGTCGATGCCCAGCTCCTCGCGCAGCAGCTCGGCGCAGCGGCGCAGCGCGTCGAGGGCGTCGGCCTGCCGGTCGGCGGCGTACAGGGCGGTGACCAGCCGCGCCCACAGCCGCTCGCGCAGCGGGTGCTCGGCGACCAGGCGCTGCAGGTCGGGCACGGCGGCCTCGGGCCGGCCCGCCGCCAGCAGCGCGTCGCAGCGGCGCTCGCGGGCGCGCACGTGCAGCTCGGTGAGCCGCAACCGGTCGGTGGCGGCCGACGGCTGGTCGCCGAGCTCGGCGAGCGGCTCGCCGCGCCACAGCTCCAGCGCCTGGTCGAGCAGGGCCCCACCCCGGACGGCGTCCCCGGCCTCGACGGCGCGGTCGCCCTCCTCCACCAGCTGGGCGAAGCGCAGGCTGTCCAGCTGGTCGGCGCCGACCTGGATCAGGTAGCCCGGAGCCCGGGTGAGCAGGACCTCGGGTGGCCGGCGCGGCCCGCGGTTCGGCTCGAGCACCCGCCGCAGGTGCGACACGTAGGCCTGCAGCGTCCCGGTGACGGTGGGCGGCGGCTCGTCGCCCCACAGCGTGGCGATGATCCGGTCCAGGCCGACGGCCCGGCCGGGCTCGGACAGCAGCAGGGCGAGGAGCGCGCGGGGTTTGGCGCCGCCGACGTCCAGCGGCCGACCGTCGGGAGCCGTGACCTCGAGCGGTCCGAGGACGCGGTAGTGCACGAGGCGGGATCCTCGCAGCCGCACGCCCGGAACGGGAGGGTTCCGCGCGCGGCCGGCTCGAGTCGGGCCCAAGTGGGGGCCAAGTCCGGGCCAAGCGCCGGCCAAGGCGCGCCCGCGAGGGTCGGTGCCGACCCCAGTTTCGACGCCCGACGAGGAAGCCCTCCCATGAGTCTGACCCAGGACCCCCAGAACCTGCTCGACGACACCGCGCTGGCCCCCCTGGCCCCGGCCGTCCCCGCCGCCGACGTCGACGCGCTGCGCGCCCGCGTGCACGGCCCGGTCTACGCCGCCGGGGACGACGGGCTGGTCGCCGAGGTCGCGGCCTGGAACGTCGCCGTCCAGCACACCCCCGCACTGGCGGTCGGCGCCACCTGCGCCGCCGACGTCGTCGCCGCCGTGCGGTTCGCCGTCGCCCACGACCTCCCGGTCGCCGTCCAGGCCACCGGCCACGGCCCGGTGCGCAACGCCGCCGGCGCCCTGATGATCACGACCCGCCGCATGCAGGGCGTCGTCGTCGACCCGCAGCGCCGCACCGCCCGCGTGCAGGCCGGCGTCCGCTGGGCCGCCGTCCTCGAGGCCGCCGCCGAGCACGGGCTGACCGGCCTGTGCGGGTCGTCGTCGGACGTCGGCGTCGTCGGCTACACCCTCGGCGGCGGGCACGGCTCGCTCGGCCGGCGGTTCGGCTTCGCCGCCGACCACGTGCAGGCCGTCGAGATCGTCACGGCCGACGGGGCGCTGCGCCGGGTCGACGCCGCCACCGAGCCCGAGCTGTTCTGGGCGGTCCGCGGCGGCAAGGGCTCGTTCGGCGTCGTCACCGCGATCGAGATCGGGCTGGTGCCGGTGCGCTCGATCGTCGGCGGCGGCATCTTCTTCGCCGCCGAGGACGCCGCCGCCGTCCTGCACGCCTACCGCACGTGGGCGCCGACCTTGCCCGAGACCGTGGCCACCTCGGTCGCCGTGCTGCGCCTGCCCCCGCTGCCCGAGCTGCCGCCGCCGCTGCAGGGGCAGACCGTCGTGCACCTGCGCTACGCCTACTCCGGCGACGACCCGGCCGAGGGCGAGCGCCTGGTGGAGCCGATGAAGGCCGCCGGCCGGATCGTGCTCGGCGCGATCACCCCGCTGCTCACCACCGAGATGGACGCCGTCCACATGGATCCGAAGGACCCCATGCCCGGCTGGGAGAAGGGGATGCTGCTGGCCGAGCTGACCGAGGAGACGGTCGACGCGTTCCTCGCCGCCGCCGGGCCGGACGTGCCGGTGCCGCTGGTGATGGCCGAGATCCGCCAGCTGGGCGGGGCGCTGTCGCGGCCGGCCGCCGTGCCCAACGCCGTGGCCGGGCGGTCCGGGGCCTGGTCGGTGCTGGTGCTCGGCCCGATGGTGCCCGAGCTCGCCGAGGTCCTGCCGCAGGTGGGCCGCGGTGTGCTCGAGGCGCTGCGGCCGTGGGCCGCGCCGGGCTGCATGGTCAACTTCCTGGGCGACGTCTCGGGTCCCGAGGAGGTCCTCGCGGCCTACGACCCGGCCGACGCCGAGCGGCTCCTCGCGGTCAAGCGCGCGGTCGACCCGGACGACGTCTTCTCCCACGGCCACGCGCTGCGTGCCCGCACACGGTGACGGCCGACGGCCCCCTCGTAGGGACCCGGCCCGCGCGGAGCGTGGGTCGGGGGACGAGGGGGTCCGTCTTCAGTCGGGCAGGAGGACGCCGGGGTTGCAGATGCCCGTGGGGTCCAGCCGCTGCTTGACCGCGCGCAGCACCTCGACGCCCAGCGGCCCGACCTCGCGCTCCAGCCAGGGGCGGTGGTCGGCGCCGACGGCGTGGTGGTGGGTGAGCGTGCCGCCGGCGGCCAGCAGGGCGTCGGTGGCCTCCCGTTTGGCGGCCAGCCACTGCTGGATCGGCAGGTCGTCGTCCCGGTCGGCGAGCACGGTGACGTAGAGCGAGGCGCCGGTCGGGTAGCCGTGCGAGACGTGGCTCATGACCAGCGGACGGCGCCCGCCCCGCGTCAGCGACCGGGCCAGCGCGCGCCGCACCGCGTCGTACACCGTCGGCAGCGCCGACCAGGTCGCCGCCGTCTCCAGCGTCTCGACCAGCAGCCCGGAGTCCATCAGCCGGTCGCGCAGGTAGGGCGCCTCGAACCGGTGCCTGCGCCACGACTCGCCCACCTGCCGGCCGACGCCGATCGCGCCGCCCTCGCGCAGCACCGAGGCGGCGGCCCTCCGGCGGGCGCGGACCAGCGTCGGCAGGCCCTCCCAGCCGACCACGAGCAGGCACCCCTCGCCGTGCCGGCGGGCCCGCAGCGTGGCGCGCAGCGCGCGGGCGCCGGCGCCCGACGCCATGAGCAGGTTGGCGCGGCTCTCGTCCGGGTCGGAGAGCCGGACGACGTCGGGCAGCAGGTCGTGCCGGGCCAGCCGCTGCAGCCCGGCCAGCCCGGCCGCCCAGCTGCGGAACGACCAGCCCTCGTAGCGGGTGGTCCGCGGGCGCGGGCGTACGCGCAGCCGCAGTTCGGTGATCACGCCCAGCGCGCCCTCCGAGCCCAGGGCCAGGCCCAGCAGGTCGGGTCCGGCGGCGCTCGCGGGCGGGTGCCCGAGCTCCAGCACGCCGGTGGGCGTGGCCAGGGTCAGCCCGGCCACGAGGTCGTCGAACCGGCCCACCCCGGTCGAGGCCTGCCCCGCCGAGCGGGTCGCCGCGTAGCCGCCGAGGGTGGCGAACTCCCAGCTCTGCGGCAGGTGGCCCAGCGTCAGGCCCTGCGGGGCGAGGGCCTCCTCCAGCGCCGGCCCGCGCATGCCCGGGCCGACGGTCACCAGCGAGGAGGGGACGTCGACGTCGGCGATCGACGCCATCCGGCGCAGGTCCAGCGCGACGGCCGGTCGGTCGTCGGGGTCCATCCCGGACAGGCCGCCGACCACGCTGGTCCCGCCCCCGAACGGGACGACGACCACGCCGTGCTCCGCGCACGCCGCCAGGACCGCGGCGGTCTCGGCGGTGTCGCCGGGGGTGAGGACGGCGTCGGGCGCGTCGGAGGCGTCGCCCTCCCGCCGGCGCAGCAGATCCAGGTAGCTCTTGCCGCCGGTGCGCCGCAGCCGCGACTCCCGGTCGGTGGCCACGTTCTCCTCGCCGAGCAGCGCGACCAGCGCCGCGCGCGCCGCCTCGGGCAGCCGGCTGGGCGCCAGCCGGATGTCGGCCACCCGGACCCCCGGGGTCGGCCGCGGCGTCCAGCCCAGCTCGCGGGCGAGGTGCCGCCGGGCCGCGCGGGGCAGGTCGGGGTCGCGGGCGAGCTCCAGCGAGCCCTCCGCCGCCTCCTCGGGACCGGGCTCGACCGTGGCCACGCGGGAGCCCCCCGGCCCCCATCCCTGGATCGTCAGTTCCGGCTGCTCGGGCACGGCTACAGTCTGCCGGTGCCCCGGAACGCCCCCGTGCCCGGCGCCCTGACCGCCGCCCGGCGCGCCGCTGACCTGCAGGCACTCGCCGGCGGGGCGGTCGACGTGGTCGTCGTCGGCGGTGGGGTGACCGGTGCCGGGGTGGCCCTCGACGCCGCCGCGCGCGGCCTGTCGGTCGCCCTGCTGGAGCGGGCCGACCTCGCGTCGGGCACCAGCCGCTGGTCGTCGAAGCTGGTCCATGGGGGGCTGCGCTACCTCGCGCACGGCGAGCTCGGCCTGGCCCGTGAGTCGGCCCGCGAGCGCGCCGTCCTGATGGGCGCCACCGCGCCGCACCTGGTCCGGCCGCTGCCCTTCCTCGTGCCCGACGTCGCCGGCCGGGACGTCACCGCGCTGGCCGAGGTCGGGGGGCGGCTGGGCGATGCGGTGCGCGCCTCGGTGCCCGGCGGACGGCGGTCACTGCCGTCCACCGCCCGGGTCGGCGCGGCGGAGGTGGCCCGGGCGACGCCGGCGGTGCGGCCCGGCCGTGGCGGCGTCGTCTTCTGGGACGGGCAGCTGGCCGACGACGCGCGCCTGGTCGTCGCCCTGGCCCGGACGGCGGCCGCGCTGGGCGCCCGGGTGGTGACGGGGGCGGCGGTGACCGGGGTGGACGGGCGGACCGTGCACGTGGCCCCGGACGACGGGGCGCCGTTCGAGCTGCGCGCCGGCGCGGTGGTCAACGCGGCGGGGGTGTGGGCGCAGCGGCTGGCGCCCGGTGTCCGGCTGGTGCCCTCCCGGGGATCGCACCTGGTCGTGCGCGCGGAGCGGCTGGGCGGGCCGTCCGCCGCGCTGACCGTGCCCCTGCCCGGGTCGCGCTCCCGCTACGTGTTCGCGCTGCCGCAGCCCGGCGGGTTGGTGTACCTCGGGCTGACCGACGAGCCGGTGGCCGGGCCGGTGCCCGACGAGGACCCGGAGCCCTCACCCGCCGAGGTGTCGCAGCTGCTGGAGACGGTGAACCGGGTGCTGGCCGAGCCGCTGACCGCTGCGGACGTCGTCGGCTCCTACGCCGGGCTGCGGCCGCTGGTGCTCCCGGCGTCGGCCGGCACCGGCCCGGGCGACGCCACCGCCGACCTCTCCCGCAGGCACCTGCTGTCTTGGGAGGGCGACGTGCTCACCGTCGTCGGCGGGAAGCTGACCACCTACCGGGCGATGGCCGAGGAGACGGTGGACGCCGTGGGTGCCCGCCTCGGCCGGGGCGCGCGCCGGTCGGTCACGGCGCGGCTGCCGCTGCGGGGGGCCGCGCCGCGCCCGGCGCTGGCCCGGGTCGACGCCCCGGACCGGCTGGTCGCCCTCTACGGCACCGAGGCGCCGGTCGTCGCGGGCCTCGGGGCGGAGCCGGTGGTCGAGGGCCGCCCGGAGACGGTGGGGGAGCTGCGCTTCGCCGTCCGCGCGGAGGGGGCCCGCAGCGTGTCGGACCTGCTGGACCGGCGGACCCGGATCGGCCTGGTGCCCGCCGACCGGGTGCGCGCGGTCGCCGCCGCCGAGGCCGTCCTCGCCGAGTAGCGCCGCTCACCCGCGCCGTCCGCCGGAGTGGCCACTTCGGCGGGAGTGTGGGGCGCAACCCGTCCGCCGCAGTGGCCACTTCGGCGGGGATGGGGGGTGGAGCCGTCCCGCATGATGAGAAAGATGTTCCGTCCTATGGGATTACGGGTCCATGATCGGCGACGTGGACACGTACACGCACGGGCACGCCGAGCCGGTCCTGCAGTCGCACCGGTGGCGCACCGCGGAGAACTCCGCGGGCTACCTCCTCCCGCACCTGCGCCCCGGCCTCGACCTGCTCGACGTGGGATGCGGACCGGGGACGATCACCGTCGACCTGGCCCGCCGGGTGGCGCCGGGACGGGTGATCGGCCTCGACGTCTCACCCGCGCCGCTGGACGAGGCGCGGTCGCTGGCCGGCCGGGCGGGCGTCGCCGTCACCTTCGCCGTCGGCGACGTCTACGCGCTGGAGGCTGCCGACGACTCGTTCGACGTCGTCCACGCCCACCAGGTGCTCCAGCACCTGACCGACCCGATCGCCGCGCTGCGCGAGATGGCACGGGTCTGCCGGCCCGGTGGGGCGGTCGCGGTGCGCGACGTCGACTACGCCGCCACGACCTGGTTCCCGCTCGACCCGGGGCTGGACCGCTGGCTGGACCTGTACCAGCGGGTGGCGCGGGCCAACGGCGCCGAGCCCGACGCCGGCCGGCGGCTGCTGTCGTGGGCGCACGCGGCCGGGCTGCGCGACGTCGTCGCCACGGCGTCGTCCTGGTGCTGGGCGAGCTCCGCCGAGCGCGAGTGGTGGGGCACCTCGTGGGCCGGCCGGGCGACGGCCTCGGCCTTCGCCGAGCAGGCGGTGGCCTACGGCCTGGCGACCCGCGACGAGCTGGACGACGTCGCCGCCGCCTGGCGACGGTGGGCCGCGGCCGACGACGGCTGGCTCGGGATGCTGCACGGCGAGCTGCTCATCCGCGCCTGACGCCGCGAGATCTGCACACTCGTCACCATCGGCCCGCGATGGTGACGAGTGTGCAGATCTCGTCGAGCAGGTCAGTCGGCCTGGCGGGCGGCGTTGGCCTGGACGGCGGTGCTCACCCACTGCGCGAGCCCGGGCGCGACCGCCTCGTAGGTGGCGGTGAACCGCTCGTCCTCGACGTGCATCCGCCCGAGCCCGGCGTGCATCTCCGGCGAGCAGTCGTAGAAGTCCCGGCTGATCTGCTGCCGGTGCTCCTCGGCGAGGTCCATCGCCGGCGGCGAGTCGGGCTCGACGCCGCCGCGCAGCGCCTCGGCCATCCGCCGCGTCAGGTCCTCGCCCTCGGACCTGATCCGCAGCCAGTCGTCCTTGGTGTAGCGGGCGGCCCGCTGCCGGGACTGCGCGTAGGCGTCCGTGTCGCCCCAGCGCTCGCGCACCTCGGCCTCGTACCGCGCCGGGTCGTGCCGGCCGAACACCTCGAACCGCTCCTCGGGGGTCAGGGAGATCCCCATCTGCCGTGCCTCCATCTCTCGCTCGACGGCCGCGAGCAGCCGCCGGTCGGCCTCGACCCGGTCCCGGAGCAGCCGGTGCTGGCGGCGCAGGTGCTCCAGGGGATCGGCGTCGGGGTCGTCCAGCAGCGTCGCGACCTCCTCGAGGCCGAACCCGAGCCCGCGGTAGACCAGCACCTGGTGCAGCCGGTCGAGGTCGGCGGCCGAGTACCGCCGGTACCCGGCCGCGCTGCGCGCCGACGGCGACAGCAGCCCGATCCGGTCGTAGTGGTGCAGCGTGCGCACCGTGACCCCGGTCCGGGCCGCGACCTCACCCACGTGCACGGGTCCTCCTCTCTCGTACGCTGTCCAGTGCACGGCCTGACGTCGCGTCAGGGTCAAGCGGGATCGGCGGGCGGGTCGGCCGCCAGCAGCTTGCCGAGCAGCCCGGACAGCTGGTGCCGCTCGCCGGCGCTCAGGCGGGCGAGGCGTGCGGCGGGAAAGCCGAAGGCCTGGCGGACCTCGCGGTGCACCCGGCGGCCGGCCGGGGTGATCGACACCCGCTTGACCCGGCGGTCCGCCGGGTCGGGTGCGCGGGTCACCCACCCCCGGCCCTCGGCCCGCGCCACGAGCTGGGTCACGTTCGAGGCGTCGCAGAGCAGGTCCGCCGCGAGCTCGCCCATGGCGCGGTCGCCCCCGGTCAGGCTGTCGAGCAGGCAGGCCTGGGCGGCGCTCAGCCCGGCCTGCTGGGCCGCGCGGTCGTACGCCGCGTCGTAGGCGTACACGAGGTCCCACAGCTGCTGGTCCAGCGTGCCCGTTCCCTCGGTCATCCTCCGAGATTAGTTGACCCACTCAGGTGACCGTGCTTGCCTCGGTCGGATATTTCAGTGACTCAAATATTCGGAGGAGGAGCCATGACCCGTGTTCTCGTCACCGGTGTCCGCGGCAAGACCGGCGTCCCCCTGGCGGGGTTGCTCGCCGCGCGGGGCGCCGAGGTGCTCGGCGGCAGCAGCGACCCGGCGGCGGTCGACCTCGACGGTGTGCGGCCGACCGGCTTCTCCTGGGACCGCCCGGCGGGCTGGACGGCGGCGGCGGAGGGGGTCGACGCCGTGTACGTCGTCCGGCCGGACCGGGCGGACGCACCGGAGCTGGTGGCCGCCCTGCTCGAGGTCCTGCCGGACTCGGCGCGCGTGGTGCTGCTGTCCGAGCAGGACGCGGACTCCTCGGGGCCCGACGGCTGGGCGCCGCGGGTCGAGCGTGCGGTGCGCCGCGGGTCGAGCGTGCGGTGCGCCGCGGGTCGAGCGCCTGGACCGTCCTGCGGCCGAGCTGGTTCATGCAGGTCCTCACCGATCCGCGCTTCGGCCTGGACCGGGCCGTGGCCGGCGGGGAGCTGCCGTTCGCGAGCGGTGGCGCGCGCATCGCCTGGATCGACGCGCGCGACATCGCCGCGGTCGCCGAGCGGGCGCTGCTCGACGACGGGCACCACGGCGCCGTGTACGAGCTGACCGGCCCCGAGGCGCTGTCGCTGCCGCACGCCGCGGAGCTGCTGTCCCGCGCCGTGGGAAGCCCCGTGGCGCACCGCGAGCTGACGACGGCCGAGGCCGTGACCGGGGCCGAGGGGTTCGACCGCGAGCTGCTCGAGCTCACCTACGAGCGCGTACGCGGGGGCAGCTTCGCGACCGTGACCGACGCCGTCGAGCGGGTGACCGGGCGGCCGGCCCGGTCGCTGGCCGGCTTCCTCGCCGACGCCGGTCCGCGGCTCCGCCGCGCCGGTCAGGCCGTGCCGAGCGCCTGAGGGGCGGCGGCGTCGACGGTCGGGACGACACCCGCGCTGCCGGGCAGCGACACGTTGTCGAAGCCGGTCAGCCGCTCGCGCCACGCCCGCATCGCCCCGCGGTGCGGCTCGGCGCGGGCGAAGGCGCGCACGGCGGCCTCGTCGTCCCACCACGAGACGGTGGTGAAGATCCGCGCCAGCGGCTGCGCGCGCAGCTGCAGCGACCGGGCGCCGGGGGAGCGCGCCAGCTGGCGGCGGACGGCCAGCGAGGTCCGCAGCATCGCCGGGACGTCGCGGGACCGGCGCAGCCGCAGCCGGGTGACCAGGACGACGCCGTCGCCGGGGGCCTCCCGGTCGGCGGTCCACGGCAGGTCGGGGATGAAGGGCACGGCGACCTCCTCAACGGGTGTTAATCAACGGTAGCGCCGTCCCTTAACGCCTGTAAAGTGCCGTCCGTGACGAGGACGCCGGGTCAGCTGCGCGGCGAGCTCGTGCGCGCGGCGGCCGCCCTGCTGGAGCGCACCGGCGCGATCGAGGCGGTCACCCTGCGGGCGGTGGCCCGGGAGGCCGGGGTCAGCGCGCCGGCCGTCTACGGGCACTTCGCCGACCTGGAGGCGCTGCTCGACGCCGTCGTCGACGAGGGCTTCGACCGGCTCGCCGCCGCGATCGCGGAGGCCGTCGCGCCGCTGGCCGACCCGGGGGAGCGGCTGGTGGCCGGCTGCCGGGCGTACGTGGACACCGGGCTGGCCGCGCCCGCCCGCTACCGGGCGATGTTCGGGCCGCGCCGGGCCCGCGGCACCGAGGCCTTCGGCCTGCTCGTGGACGGCGTCCGTGCCTGCGTGGCCGCCGGGCGCTCGGACAGCACCGACCCGGCCGCGGACGCCGGGCTGCTGTGGACGGCGCTGCACGGCCTGGTGACCCTGCGCGCCGCCGCGCCCGACGCCGCCCCGGACCTCGACGGCCAGGTGCGCGCGCTGGCGGCCAGGCTGGCCGGGGTCAGCGGGATCGGCGACGGGAGCGCTTGACCGCGTACATCGCCTCGTCGGCGCGGCGGAGCAGCGACTCGGCGGTGTCGGTGGGCCGGGACAGCGCGGTGCCGCAACTGGCCCGCACCCCGTGCTCCCCGGCGGCCAGCGCGGTCTCCATGCGGGCGACCAGGTCCGCGGCGTCGCCGGCGGTCCCGATGCCCGAGCAGACGACGACGAACTCGTCGCCGCCGATCCGGCCCACGGTGTCCTCCGGTCGCACCGCCGAGCGCAGTGCCCGGGCGGTGTGCAGCAGCGCGGCGTCCCCGGCGGCGTGGCCGGCGGCGTCGTTGATCGCCTTGAAGCCGTCGAGGTCGCAGTAGACGACCACGGCCGGGCGGCGCTCGCGGCGCTGGGCGCGCAGGGCCTGGTCCAGGCGGTCCAGCACGAGCGCGCGGTTCGGCAGGCCGGTCAGCGGGTCGTGCAGCGCCGCGTCGCGCAGGCGCTGCTCCAGGGCCCGCTGCTCGGTGATGTCGCGGACGGTGACGACGGCGCCGAGGACGCTGCCGTCGACGTCCCGGATCGGCTCCCCGGTGGCCAGGGTCACCCGGCGCGGGCCACCCGGCGGCCCGGCGACCAGCTCGACGTCGCGCACCGGCTCGCCGGCGACCGCGCGCACCAGCGGCGCCTGCGCGGGATCCAGCGGGGTGACGCCGTCGGCCAGGTAGAGGTCCTCCAGCAGCGGCGCGTCGGCCAGCCGCTCGCCGTCCCAGCGCGGCCCGGCCCACCGGGTGACGACGCGGTTGGCCCTCGTGGGCGTGCCGCTCGCGTCGGAGGCGATGACGCCCACCGGCAGCGCGTCGAACAGCGCCCGGTCGAAGGCGCGGGCCTCGTCCGCGGCGCGGGCCAGCGCGACGGCGTCACGGGCGGCCCGGTGGCGGTCGACCAGGGCGAGCGCGACCTCGGCGAGGTCGGCCAACCGGTCCACCTGCCCGGGAGCCAGCACCCGCACGCCCTCGTCCCAGGCGCAGATGGTCCCGATGACGTCGCCGTCAGCGGTGCGCATCGGTGCGCTGGCGTAGAAGCGCAACCGGGCGATCCGGCCGTCCACGAAGGGGTTGTCCGCGTAGTCGGGGTCCGCACCGAGGTCGGCGGCCCAGAACACGCCGGGGCGGGCCGAGGTGCGGGCGCACAGCGACTCCACCCGCGGCACCCGGCGCGGCTCGGTGCGCAGGCCGAGGAGGGTCACCTGCTGGTCGTCGTCGAGGAGGTTGACCGCCGCGTGCTCCGCGCCGGTCACCGCCGCGGCCAGGCGGAGCACGGCGAGCAGCTCGGCCTGGTCCGGCGCCGGGCCGGAGCCGACCTCGCGCAGGGCCGCGCGCTGCACCTCGGAGCCGGTGGCGGGCGGTCGCAGGGTGGCGGTCACGTCGTCCTCGTCCTGGTCGTGGTCCTCGTCGGCGGCGGGGGGCACGAGGGACAACGGCGGCGCGGCCCGCGGGCTGGACCCGCCGTCCCCCGTCCGGGGGAGCGCGGCGCCTCCCCGGAGGGCTCGCCGGGGAGGGTCAGAACAGCAGCACCAGCAGGACGGCGTTGAAGGCGATGATCACCGCGGCCACCACGGCGGCGAGCGCGGTCGTGCGGGGCCGGTTGACCAGGTCCCCCATGATCGGGCGGCGGGCGGTGAGCAGCAGCAGCGGCACGAGCGCGAACGGGATGCCGAACGACAGCACGACCTGCGAGATCACCAGCGCCGTCGTCGGGTCCACGCCGATCCCCAGGACCACCAGGGCCGGGGCCAGGGTCAGCGCGCGGCGCAGCAGCAGCGGGATCCGGCGCCGGATGAAGCCCTGCATGACCACCTGGCCGGCGAAGGTGCCCACCCCCGCGGAGGCGAAGCCGGAGGCCAGCAGCGCCAGCGCGAACAGCAGCGCCGCCGACTCGTCCAGCGTCAGGGCGATGCCGGCGTGCGCCCCGGCGAGGGTGTCGGTCCCGGGCACCGAGCCCCCGGCGAACAGCGCCGCCGCGATGATCAGCATGGCGGCGTTGACCAGCCCGGCCAGCCCCATGGCGACCATCACGTCGGCCCGCTGGACGCGCAGCGCCGCCCGCCGCTGCTGGGCCGAGGCCAGCTCCACCCCGTGCGGGATCAGCGCGGAGTGCAGGTAGATCGCGTGCGGCATCACCGTGGCGCCCAGGATGCCCGTGGCCAGCACCAGGCTCTCGGCGCCGTCGAAGCGGGGCACCAGCCCGGACGCGGCGGCCGCCGGGTCGACCGGCGCGCGCAGCAGCATGACGAGGAAGCCGATCAGGATGACGGCGAACAGGCCGGTGATGGCGGCCTGGAACCGGCGCTCGCCGCGGCCCTGCAGCGCCAGCAGCCCGAACGCCACCGCGCCGGTGATCAGCCCGCCGGTGAGCAGCGGGATGTCGAACAGCAGGTTGAGCGCGATCGCCCCACCGATCACCTCGGCCAGGTCGGTGGCCATCGCGACCAGCTCGGCCTGCACCCACAGGCCCCGCGTCACGGGGCGGCGGAAGTGCGTGCGGCACGCCTCGGGCAGGTTCATGCCGGTGGCCAGCCCGAGCTTGGCCGAGAGGCTCTGGACGAACATGGCCATGACGTTCGCGGCCACGATCACCCACAGCAGCAGGTAGCCGAACGACGCGCCCCCGGCCACGTTGGTCGCGAAGTTGCCGGGGTCGACGTAGGCGATCGCCGCCACGAAGGCGGGGCCGAACAGCGCGAGGCGCAGCGACCGCGGGGGCCGGTCGCCCCCGGTCGGCAGCAGGGCGACCGGCGTCCGCAGGCCGGCGCGGAACATCAGCGGCCGCCCGGTCCGGCGGCCGCGCCGCCGATACGCTCGCCCGGGTGAGCGACGCGGGCCCGCGGGGATGGGGCGCCCCGCTGTACGCCGCCGTGCTCGACGCGACCGGGGTGTCCGCCGGGACGGTGCTGCTGGACGTCGGCTGCGGGACGGGCGACCTCGCCCGGGCGGCCGTCGCCCGCGGCGCGCGGGTGACCGGCATCGACGTCGACCCCGCGGCCGTGGCGGTCGCGGCCGCCGCGGTGCCCGGAGCCGCCTTCGCCGTCGGGGACGCCCGGACCCCGCCGCCGGGACCGTTCGACGTGGTCGCCGCCGTGCAGCTGCTCGGGCACGTGGCCGATCCGCAGGCGGTGCTCGCCGCGGCCGGCGCCGCCGGTGCGGTGGTCGCGGCCACCGTGTGGGGGCGGGAGGACGAGTGCGACGTCCGCCTCTTCGGCGAGGCGCTGGCCCCCTGGCTGCCGCCGCGGCGGGCGCCGGCCGTCCCGCCGCCGGTCGAGGAGCCGGCCCGGCTGCGGGCGCTCGCCGAGGGCGCCGGCCTGGTGGTCGAGCGCCTCGACGAGGTGCGCTGCCCGTTCGACTACGCCGACGACGACGAGCTCCTCGGCCCGCTGCTCGGCTCGGCCCTCGGCCGGGCGGCCGCGCGCCGCGCCGGGCCGGCCGCGGTGGCCGCCGCGGTGCGGCAGCGGCTGGCCGGGCACCGGACCGCCGCCGGCGGCTACCGGCTGCACAACGTGTTCCGGCTGCTGGTGGCGCGCCCGGTCTGAGCGGGGGGACGGGGTCATGCGTCGGTACCTCCCGCGCCGACGGTCGGGCCGGTGGGATCACCCGGTGCCGGCGCCGCCGTACCGGGTGGCGAGGAAGCTGCGGCACATGCCCCCGTTGGCCTCGATCCCGAGCCGGGTGAGGCGGGCCCGGCGCAGGTGGAGCGGGACCTGCGCCGGGTCGACCGGGCTGCCGTCGGGGTGCACCAGCAGCGGGTCGTCGTCGCCGGCGGGCAACCCCAGCGCCGCCCGGCGGGCGCGGAGCCGGTCGAGCTCCACCGACGCCGGGCAGCTGCCCAGGGTGAGCGCCACCAGCTCTGCCGGTCCGGCCCCGGCGTCCACCAGGGGCCGGGCGACCCGGTCCTGGCCGGCCACCACCGCCTTCTCCAGGAAGTAGCGCCGCAGCTGGTCGAGCTCGGCGTCGGCCTCGCCCGCGAACGTCTGCACGAACCCGGCGTGCGCGGCGACCCCCAGGTTGATCTCGCCCGAGGCGTGGTGGCCCTCGAGCGAGATCTCCGCGCGCGTCACCCCGTCGACCGCCGACACCGCGTCGTAGGCGTCGGCGACCATCAGGAACGAGAAGTTCGGCGCGCAGAAGAACGTGGGCAGCCGCAGCCGCACGGTGGCGACCCCGTCGCCGGAGACGGTGCAGGAGGCCACGAAGTCGAGATCGGTGATCGGCTCGTCGAGCTCCGGGTCCAGCACCGTCCCCAGCGCCTGCCGGACGGCGTCCTCCAGCGCGCCGGGGCCGGCTGCGGTCACGCCTGCCCCGCGGGCACGCTCTCCTCGGCGAGCTGCTCGCCGGGCCGCTCCTGCGGGATGGCCGGCTCCTCGGGCAGCCGGCACTCGGCCGGCACCTCGATGCCGTACAGCTTGGCGGCGTTGAGGCCGAGGATCTTCTTCTTCGACGCGGTGGTCAGCCGCGGGTAGTCGCTGAACGCCTCGTCGTCGGGCATCTGCCAGTCGACGAGACCCTCGACCTGCCACTTCGGCGTCCAGATGTTGTAGTCGCTGCCGAAGGTCATCCGGTCCTCGCCGACCCAGAACAGCAGCTCGCCCATCACCTTGGCGAAGAACTTGGGCCGGGCGTGCATGAGCGCGCCGATCACGACCGAGCAGCCGGCGTAGACGTTGGGCTCCTGCACCGCCATGTAGGCGAAGTCGTCGATCCGCGGGATGCCGGCGTGCTCGATGATGAAGTTCAGGTCCGGGAAGTCGGTGGCGGCCTGGTCGACGTCGTCCATGGAGAACGCGTCCTTGTTCAGCGGCCAGATCGTCGGGCCCTTGTGCGCGTGGATGTTCCGGATCCCCAGCTCCCGGCACTTCTCCAGGAACCGGTAGGACTCCCGGTCGGTCAGCTTCCACCCGCGGGAGCCGTTCTCGTGCCACTCGGCGGTGTAGAGCTTGACCCCCTTGAGGTTCCAGCGCTGGGCGTCCTCCTCGAGCTGCCGCAGGCCCTCGTCACCGTCGCGGGGGTCCCAGCGGCCGTTGACGATGAACTTGTCGGGGTGCTTCTCGATCAGCGCGCCGTTCTGCTCGACGGTGTTGAAGCCGTTCGCGTACCAGTACTTGAGGTAGGTCGACTGGAAGATGGCCTTGTCGACGTGGCCTTCCTCGAAGACGTCGCGCATCAGGTCGTCCTCGGAGACCTTGAGGTACTTGTACCAGTCCCAGTGCGTGTCCTCGGGCGCCAGCTTGTGGTAGCCGTAGAAGCAGTCGATCCAGCCCTTGGCCAGGTCCTCCCGGCCCGGGACCCAGTTCTCCCGGCTGGCGTCCCAGAAGTGCATGTGGCTGTCGACGACGAAGTACTTCTCCCCGTCCTTCTCGTACATGAGCGGGCACCTCTCCCGTGGTCGCGCGGATGGGTCCGGGTGGTGGATCGGCCGTCGGGAGCGGTCAGGGCACGAGGATCGCCCGACCGCGCACCATGCCGGCGTCGAGGTCGTGCAGCGCCTGGACGGCCTGCTCCAGCGGGTACTTCTGGGTGTGCAGCGTGACCCGGCCGGCCTGGGCCAGGACCATGAGCTCGGCCAGGTCGGTGTAGGTCCCGACGATGTTGCCGACGACGTTCTTCTCCCCGGCGACGAAGTCCAGCGTGGGGATGCGCAGCTCCCCGCCGTATCCGATGACGAACAGCGAGCCGCCCGGTCCGGTCATCTGCCAGGCGTCGTTCTCCGCCCCCTGCTCGGCGACGAAGTCGAGCACCACCGTCGCGCCGCCGCCGGTGAGGTCCTGCACGGCGGCGACCTGCCCGCCGTCGGCGACCACCGTCTCGTCGGCGCCGATCTCGCCGGCCAGCCGCAGCGCGTCGGGGTTGCGGTCCACGACGACCACGCGCGCCGCGGTCAGCGCATTGAGGCACTGGATGCCGATGTGCCCGAGCCCCCCGGCGCCCTGCACGACGGCGGTGGTCCCCGGGGGGAGCAGCGGGGCGGCCTTGCGGACGGCGTGGTAGGCGGTGATCCCGGCGTCGGCGAGCGCCGCGACGTCCGCCGGCTGGGTGGAGGGGTCGAGCTTCACGCACGCCCGGGCGGTGGTCCGCAGGTACTCGGCCATTCCGCCGTCGTTGTCCGACAGGCCGGGGAAGAAGGCGTTCGTGCAGTGCATGTCGTCGCCACGGCGGCAGGCCAGGCACAGCCCGCAGCCGGGCTGGGGGTGCAGGATCACCGTGTCGCCGACGGCGACGTTGGTGACCCCCTCGCCCACCTCGTGCACCCAGCCGGCGTTCTCGTGCCCGATCACGTACGGCAGCCGGGGGTGCTGGATGGCGTCCCACTGCCCCTCGATGATGTGCAGGTCGGTGCGGCAGACCCCGGCGCCGCCGATCTTCACGATGACGTCGAGCGGGCCCTGCAGCTTGGGCTCGGCGACGTCGTCGACGCTCGGGTCGGCGTGGTACGCGTGGACGCGGACAGCTCGCATGCCGGGGCCTCCTCGCTGAGGCGTGGGTGCGGGACCTGCTCGATTCGGAACCTATGCAGCGGCCGCCGCGGCGGGTGTCTCAATCTGAGACACCCCCGCGGCCCCCGTTCAGGAGCTCGTCCCGGGCGTGCGGGGGACGAGGAGAACGGGGTCCTCCTTCAGCCGACCGTCGGGCCCAGGCCCAGGGACTGCGGTGTGCTCGAGTCGGGCGAGGGCTGCGGGAGCCCCTCGTCGAGCGGGCCGAACTCGGTCATCAGCGCCTTGTTCCAGGGCGTGACCTCCTCGGCGACCAGCGAGTCGGTGGTGAGCACCAGGCCGGCCACCGATGCGCCGTTCTGCAGGGCGGACCGGACCACGCGCAGCGGGTCGATCACGCCGAGCGCGATCATGTCCCCGAAGCGGCCCTCCAGGGCGTCGAACCCCTCGTCCACGGCCATGGTCGTGACCTGCTTGACCACCTCCTCGCCGTCGTGCCCGGCGTTGGCCGCGATGAGGTGGGCGGGCTCGGGTAGCGCGGCGCGCACGATCTCCACCCCGATGCGGTAGTCGCCCTGCACGTCGAGGGTGTCCAGCGCCGGCTCGGCGTGCAGCAGCGCGGCCCCGCCGCCGGCGACGATCCCCTCGGCCATGGCGGCCCGCGTGGCCTGGAGCGAGTCGTCGACCCGGTGCCGGATCTCCTTGGCCTCGGCGTTGGTCGGCGCCCCGACCCGGATGACCGCCGCCTTGCCCGACAGCCGGGCGATCCGCTCGGACAGGAAGTCCTCGTCGGTGCCGATGGTCGCCCGCTCCAGCTCCGCCCGCAGCTGCGTCAGCCGCAGCTCGCGGGCGGTCTCGTCCCCGGCGCCGCCGATGATCGTCGTCTGGTCGCCGGTCACCCGGACCTGGGCGGCGCGGCCGAGGTGGGCGGTGGTCATCTGCTCGAGACCGAACGAGGACTCCCGGGAGTGCACCCGCCCGCCGGTGAGCGCGGCGATGTCCTCGAGCAGGTGGATCCGCTTGCTGCCGAAGCCGGGCGCCTGGACCGCGACGCACCGGAACAGCCCGTTGACGTGGTTGTGCACGAGCATCTGCAGCGCGGTGCCCTCCACCGCCTCGGCGATGATCACCAACGGGCGCGGCTCGCGCATGATGCTGTCCAGCACCGGCATGAGCTGCTGCACCCCGGTGATCTTGTGCGCGGTCAGCAGCACGTAGGCGTCCTCCAGGACGGCCTCCAGCCGGCCCGGGTCGGTCACCATGTACGGCGAGACGTAGCCGTTGTCGAACTCGAAGTCCTCGACGAAGTCGACGCCGATGCCGAGCACGGAGGAGTCCTCGACCGTGACGACGCCGGCCTCGCCCACCGTGTGCAGCGCCCGCGCGACGACGTCGCCGATCACCGGGTCGTCGTTGGCCGAGATCGCCGCCACCCGGCGGAAGTCGTCCTCGGTCTCCATGGGGTGGGCGACGCCGGCCAGGTGCTCGACCACGCGGCCGACGGCCAGGTCCACGCCCCGCTTCACCAGCACCGGGTTGCCGCCGTTGGCGATCGCGGCCATGCCCTGCTGCACGATCGCCTCGGCGAGCACGATCGCCGTCGTCGTCCCGTCGCCGACGGTGTCGTTGGTCTTGATCGCCGCTTCCTTGACCAGCTGCGCGCCCATGTCCTCGAACGGGTTCTTGAGGTGGATCTCGCGGGCGATCGTCACCCCGTCGTTGGTCACCTCCGGTGACCCGGTGAGGCGTTCGAGCACGACGTTGCGGCCCTTGGGGCCCAGGGTCGTCTTGACGGCGGCGGCGAGCTGCTCGACGCCGACCTGCAGCAGCCGGCGCGCGTCGGCGCCGAACCGCAGTTCCTTGGCCATGGGGTCTCCTGGATCCACGGGGGCGGTCACGTGCGCGGGGTGGACCGGCCGGGCGGGTCCGCCGGGCCGAGGGGACGCCGGCCGCCGGGCGGGGTCGGGACCCGTCCGGCGGCCGGCGGTGGTGGGTCAGCCGGAGGTGGACCGGTCGGCGGGGACCAGGTCGAAGCCGAGGTACTCGGCGGCGTCCTCCGGGTTGGCGAACATGATCGTGCGGGTGTCCTCGTGGACCATCCGCCCGTAGTGGGTCGACATGCTCTCCTCGAGGTCGGCCGAGGTGAACGAGCCCGGCTCCTCGCCGAGCGCCTCGGCGAGCTCGTCGTAGTCGAAGACCACCTGGTGCTCGGCGTCCACCCGGATCATCGAGGGCAGGTAGGTGATCCGGACCCCGGGCTTGTCCTTCATCACCTCGGCGATGACGTGCCCCACCTGGTCGTTCATGAGGGTGATGCCGCACAGGTTGGACGACGTCTTGTTGACGGCGCCGAAGGCGGGCGTTGCCGTGGTGGTCACTGGGCCAGCTCCTTCGGGGTGGGGAGGCCGAGGTCGGACAGGATCCCGGCGAAGCGGTTCTTGGCACGGTCGAGGGCGTCCTCGAACCGCGGCGGCAGGCCGTCGGGCTGGGACCACAGCGGCTGCAGGGTGCGGGCGGCGCCCAGGCAGCGGGGGACCCAGTGCGCCAGCCAGCCCTCCATCAGCTGCCGGTTGTGGTCGGCGAACTCGCGGTCGTGCACGAGGGGACCGAAGCAGGCCAGGCTCCAGCGCAGGTCGCGCTGCGCGTAGTCGTACTCGCCGGCCCCGACGACCGTGGGGGTGACGAAGTCGCCGTTGCGCGGGGCCGCGTGCATGACCAGGCCGCTGCGGAAGAGCTCGCCGACCAGCGGCTCGAACACGATGTTCGCGGCGAACATCGCCTCGCCCCAGTCGTCCTGGACCGCCGCCAGGGCCTCGGTGACCTCGTGCACGCCCTGCCACTCCGTGTCGGAGTTCCACGCCTCGAGGTGGGCGGTGCCGTCGAAGCCCTCGATCTCCTCGGTGAGGGTCAGGTTGTAGAGCGCGAGGTCCTGGGCGAACCGGATCTTGTGCGCGCTGTTCACCGCCATCACGGTGTTGTGCATGTTCGTCGGGCCCGAGCGCTCGTTCGCGGCGAACACGTAGAGGCCGAGGATGTGCTCGACGTGCATCCAGGCACCGACGCTGCGCTCGACGAAGGTCACCCAGTTGCGGGTCCACTGGTCGAAGGCCTTGGCGTTGCGGGCGTTCTCGACGTTCTGGTTGACCTGCCGGACGACGTTGGCGTTGTACCGGTAGATCGTCTGCTCCCACTCCTCGTTGGGGTCGCGGAACTCGTGCCAGCCGTGCGCCGGCCAGCTCAGCCCCTTGCCGCCGCCCCCGGTCCCCACGCCGCGCACCGGCGGCGGGTCGTCGACGCCCCAGGCCTTGAGCTTCGTCCAGCCGAGGGGGTAGCCGCCCACGCCGTCGGCGAAGCCGTAGATCCAGCCCTGCGACAGGTAGTGCCTCGGGTCGGGCTGCACCTCGACCGTGACGTCCTCGTAGTGCGACTGCTTGCGCTTGGCCGGGACGTAGTAGTTGTACCGGCGGGCGCCGGTCCCCGAGTCGGGGAACTCCCGGGCACCGGCCTCGGCGTCGGTGAAGGCCGGCCTGGGCACGCTGCGCGCGGGGCGCTCGGCGGGGCGTTGCTCGGCGGGGCGTTCGGTGGTGGCGGTCATGGTCAGTCGCTGTCCTTCCGCAGTCAGCCTTCCGGCTCGCCGGTGGTGGTGAACTTGTCGTAGAAGATGTGGTCCTCGCGGACCCCCAGCCGGGGCAGCGTCACGAGCGCCGCCTCGACCATCGGTGGGGGCCCGCAGACGTAGGCCTCGGCCCGGGCCAGTGCGGTCTCCCGGCGCGCGACCACGTCGGTCACCAGCCCGGTCTCCCCCTGCCAGTCGTCGTCCGGCAACGGTTCCGACAGCGCCGGGACGAACGTCAGGCCGGGCAGCTTGTCCTGCAGCGCGGCGATCTCGTCCTCGAAGCAGAGGTCCCTGCGGCTGCGCGCCCCGTAGTAGAAGGTGACCGGGCGGTCCAGGCCCCGCTCGGCCATCGAGCGCAGCAGGGACAGCAGCGGCGCGATGCCGGCGCCGCCGCCGACGAAGAGCAGGCCGGCCGAGCTGCTCTCCCGGAGGCGGAAGGCGCCGAAGGGCGCCTCCACCTCCAGCCGGTCACCGATCCGCAGGCGGTGGGCCAGGTGCTCGGAGAACAGCCCACCGGGGTAGACCTTGACGACGAACTCGAAGACGCCGTCGCGGCCCGGGGTGTTGGCCATCGAGAACGACCGGGTCTGGTCGGTGCCGGGGACCCGGAAGTCCATGTACTGGCCGGGGAAGAACTTGATCTCCTCGGGCTCGACGAGCCGCACCGCGAGGTGCCGCATGTCGTGGGTGACCGGGTCGTTGGCGACGACCTCCACGACGCCCCTCCGCAGCGGCAGCCCCGAGGCGATCATCTCCTCGTCGTAGTTGAGGAGCTCGATCACCAGGTCCTCGTAGGCGTGCAGCCGGCACAGGAGCGTCTGTCCCTCCTCTCTCTCGAAGTCCGGGAGCGCGAAGGTGGAGTAGCTGTCCAGCTCGACGTCCTCCCCCTCCAGCAGGAAGGACTTGCAGGAGGCGCACTGTCCCTCCTTGCAGCCGTGCATGAGCGAGACGCCCTGCTCGGCGGCGGCCCGCAGGACCGTCTGGTCGGAGTCGACCTCGATCTCGATGCCGACCGGCTCGAACCGGACGACGTGCTTGTCCCCCACGGCCACTCCCTCGGTCGTCGGCAGCGGGTCGAGCGGCCGGCCCGCCCCCCGGTGGCGGGAGGCGGGGCGGCACGGGCGGGGGAGGGTCGGGCGGGCCCGGCCCTCCCCCTCGCCTGACCCGCGCTCAGGCGTTCTGCGGAGCCGGCCGGCCCGCCGGGCCCTGCCGGTTGTAGTCCGCCACGTACGCGGCGCGCTGCTCGTCGGTCATCTCGTTGAGCAGCACGTTCGGGCTCAGCAGCGGTCCCATGCGGCGCAGGTGGTCCAGCGTCCACATCTTCTTCGGGTCCAGGTCGAGGTGCGGCTGGGCGGTCATGGTCTTCCCGTCGTCGCGCACGAAGCCCATGTCCTCGACCACGTCGGCCCAGTTCCAGCCGTGGTACAGCGTCTCCCACTCGCGGTGCCCGATCAGCCGGCCCATGTTCGGCGTCTCCCGGCCCTGGTAGGTCGGCTGGAAGGCCTCGACGTGGGTCCACCGGCACGTCTCGCTGCAGTACGTGTAGTGGTGGCCGTCGACCTCGGCGGTGCACATGTCCTCACGGATGAGGCAGGGGACCATGCACACCCAGCAGCGCTGCGGGTACACGTAGTCGACGTCCTCGGCGACGATCGGGTGGTGACCGTTCGGCGTCGACAGCCGTGAGTAGTTCTCCCACCACTTCCCGTACTTGTCGTACCAGCCCGGGTACTTGTGCTCGAACCACTCGAAGTCCTCGTCGGTCATCGGGTCGATCCGCCAGTAGTTCGCCAGCCAGCCGGTGGCGAAGAACTGGGCGACCTCGTGGACGTAGCCCTTGTTCCAGATCCGGTTCCAGGCCTCCTCCACCAGGTCGTGCGGCACGGTCAGGCCGTACTTCTCGAGCGGGACGAGGTAGCTGCGGTAGTAGTCGTCGTAGATCCACCGCCGCCACATCTCGGCGTAGGACTCGCGGTCCTTGCGGCGGTCCTTCGTGCCGTACTCGATGAAGGTGCCGATGGCGGCGTCCACCACCGCGTGGTTGTTCCACCAGGCGTAGCGCAGGTCGCGCTCGAGCAGCTGCCGGTTGCCCTCGTCGGACAGCGCCATCAGCAGCGTCGCGTAACCGTTGGAGATGTGCCGCGACTCGTCGGACTGCACCGAGTGGAACACCGTGGGCAGCAGGTAGTCGCCGTTGGCCGCCGCCTCGGCCGGCATCGCCACGAACAGCGTGTTGGTGAACGCCGTCTCCGCCACGATGGTCAGGTAGATGCTCGCCGCGGTGATGGCGTCCCCGGTGATGAACCCCTCGGCGAACTGGCGGCCGATGGTGCCGCAGTAGTCGTTGTGGAAGTTCCGCAGGCTGTTGTTGAAGCCGGCCGGGTCGATGTAGTTGTTCATGTACAGGCGCTTGAGGTTCTGCTGGATCGTCGAGTGCCGGACCTCGTCGATCATCTGGATCGCCTGACCGTTGTGCAGTTCCGGGTTCGGCACGACGTGGAACAGCATCGGCATCGACCGGGCCGCCGAGATCTCCGGCAGCGGGATGATCGACAGGAACAGCTTCTGCCACTCCAGCCAGCGCTCCTGCACCTGGCGGAACATGTTGCCGCGGATCGCGCCGTCCTGGGCGCCGTACACGCGGTTGTCCTTCTCCTCCTCCATCGGGAAGTACGACCGGAGGACCTGCTTGAGCGGGTCCTTCTTCTGCGCCTTCTGGAAGGTGTAGTCGGTGCCGTACTTCATGTAGGGCTCGTGGTACTGCGGCTCCCAGGCGAGTTCCTGGATCTTCTGGTGCGCCTTGGCCAGGCTCTGCCGACTCACGTCGTCTCCTCGCGGTCGTGGGTGGTCGGATGTGGCTCGGGAGGGCGGTGCCGCGGAAACGGCGTGGCCCCGGTCGGTCAGGTGCCGGTCGCCCGGTGCTGGTGGTCCGGTGCCGGTGGTCCGGTGCTCGGCCCCGGCGGCGCGGGTGCCGCGGTCGAGGGGTGCGCGAGGCCGTCCGGGTGGTGGGCCCGGTCGCCTCGTGCAGCGATTCCACCCGGTCGGCAACGGGACGGTGGTCTCAATATGAGACGTCGGTCACACTGGCTGTCCCTAGGGTGGGAACCCCAGGGACGGGCACCCGCGGCACGCGTGGCGGTTTCCCCCCGACCCGACTCCTCGAGCCCGAGGGAGGCAGGGCATGGCGGTGTCCGGGGACCTGAGCCCGCCCTCCGGCGGCCGCGGCCGCCGGCCCGTCCTGCGGACCGGCGAGCAGGGCGGGGCGGACGCCGGGGTCGCGCGGGCGCGGGCCTCGTTCCTCGACCGGGAGACGGTGGCCGGCGGCGAGGTCCGGGGGCCGATCCTCGCCTCGTGGGTCCGTTCGCGGACCTGGCGGGTCCGTCCCGACCGGCTGGAGCTGCCCTTCGAGCTGGACCTGCGCGAGCAGAGCCTGCTCACCCGCGCGGCGGGACCGGTCCTGGCCGACGTCGCCGACCTGTTCGCGGCCGAGCCGGTGAGCGTCATCCTGTGCGACGCCGACGGCGTGGTGCGCAGTCGGCTGACCGGCGACTCGGGCCTCGAGCAGCACCTGGACCGGATCTGGCTGGCCCCCGGCTTCAGCTACGCGGAGCGGTTCGTGGGCACCAACGGGATCGGGACGGCGCTGGAGGCCCGCGGTCCGGCCCACGTCTTCGGGCCCGAGCACTACGTGGAGCGCCTGGCGGAGCTGGCCTGCGCCGGTGTGCCCGTGCGGCACCCGGTGTCGGGCAAGGTGCTCGGCGTCCTCGACCTCACCTGCTGGCGCAGCGACGCCGGGCCGCTGCTCGTCGCCACCGCCGCCACCCTGGGCCGCCGGATCGAGCAGGCCCTGCTCGCCGAGGCGGGTCGCCGGGAGCTCGCCGTCCTCAACGGCTACCTGGTCGCCTGCCGGCGCAACCGGGGCGCGGTGCTCGCCGTGGGCGAGGACCTGCTGATGATGAACGACCGCGCCCGTGAGCTGCTGGACCCCGCCGAGCGGGAGGCCCTGCTGGCCGAGGCCGGCGAGGCCATGGCCGGGGGGCAGTGGCGGTCGCTCGTGGTCGACCTGCCCGGTGGGCGGGCGGCGCGGGTGACCTGCCGGCCGACGCTGGAGGACGGCGGGGTGGTCGGGGGCGTGCTGGACGTGGCGCTGCTCGACCCCGACCCCGCTGCCGCACCCCGACCGGCGGCGCGGGCCCGCCCGGTGGCCGGCCGGGTGGCCGTGGGCTCCGGGGCGGCCTGGTCCCGGTGCGTGCGGGCCGTCGAGCGCGCCGTCGACGTCGGGGAGTGGCTGGTCCTGGAGGGGGAGCCCGGCTCGGGCCGGCGCACGCTGGCCCGAGCCGCGCACGCGTCCCGGCCGGGCTCCGGCCGCCTCGTGGTGGTGGAGCCGGCCACCCCGCCGTCGCGCTGGCTCGCCGAGGTCGCCGAGGAGCTGGGCGCCGGGGCCGGGACCGTGGTCCTGGCCGACGTCGACAGGCTGCCGCCCGCCGCCCTCGCGCAGCTGTCCGACCTGCTCGAGCCCTACGGCGACCCGACCGATCCCGGCCGGCCGTGGGTGGCGGTCACCGTCCCCGCCCGGGGCGGTCAGGAGGCCCTGGAGACCGCCGGGCTCCTGCCGCGGTTCCCGCGCACCGTGCAGGTGCCGCCGCTGCGCCACCACCTGGAGGACGTGCCCGAGCTCGTGCCGCACCTGCTGCGCCGCCTCGCCGCGGGCACCCCGCCGACCTGCACGCCCGAGGTCCTCCGGGTCTTCACGCACAACCGGTGGCCGGGCAACGTCGCCCAGCTCGTGGAGGTGCTGCGCAAGGTGCTCGGCAGGCGGCGGGCCGGGGTGATCGAGCCGGCCGACCTGCCGCCGGAGTGCCGGACGCAGACCCGGCGGGTGCTCACGCCGCTGGAGAACCTGGAGTGCGACGCGATCGTCGAGGCCCTCCTGGACAGCCGTGGCAGCAAGGTGGAGGCGGCGCGCCGGCTCGCGATGTCGCGGGCCACGATCTACCGGAAGATCCGCGACTACGGCATCTCCGTGCCGGTCCCGGCCGGCTCGGCCCCGGGACGGTGACCGGCGTGGCCCGGATGCCGGAGGTCCCGGCCGTGTGCCGGGCCGTGGTGGTCGCCGCGTACCTCGCCGCGCTGGCCGTCGCCGGGGAGCCGGGGGCGCGCGCGGCGTGGCTCGGGCTGGCCCTGGTCGCGGTGTGGGCGGCCCCCTCGGTGGCCGCCGTCACAGGGCGCGCCTGGCGACGACGGCCGGCTCGGCGAGTAGAGTCCTCACCCAGCGAAGGGGAGTAGCCCCCAATGTCGCGGTCGACACACTGACCCAGCCGGTCCTCCGGCGCGGTCCGGCCGCGCGGCCCCGCTCCGGCGAGGCGGGCGAGACCTTCGGCCCAGGCAGCACGCTGCCGGGTCGAGGTCTCGCACCCCGTCCCGGCCGGACCGGAGAGGCCGCACCGTCCCGTGGACGCCGTACTCGTCAGCACCCTCGTCTCCTTCGGGGTCATCTTCGTCGCCGAGCTGGGCGACAAGTCCCAGCTCATGGCGCTGACCTTCGCCACGCGCTTCCGGTTCTGGCCGGTCCTCCTGGGCATCACGGCGGCCACCGCCGTGGTGCACCTGGTGAGCGTCGGCATCGGGTACGGGCTGGGCACGGCGCTGCCCACCGGCTGGATCAACCTCGCCGGCGCGGTCGCCTTCGTCGCCTTCGGCGTCTGGACGCTGCGCGGGGACACCCTCACCGAGGAGGAGCAGCGCAAGGCCAGTCGCGCGGTGAGGTCGGTGTTCCTCGCGGTGTTCGTCGCCTTCTTCCTCGCCGAGCTGGGCGACAAGACGATGCTCGCGACCATCACCCTGGCCACCGACTACGGCTGGTTCGGCACGTGGGTCGGGTCGACCCTCGGGATGGTCGCCGCCGACGCCCTCGCCATCGTCGTGGGCCGGGCGCTGGGCAAGCGCCTGCCGGAGAAGGCCATCGCCTACGGCGCGGCGGCGCTCTTCTTCGTCTTCGGCATCGTGCTGGCGATCGAGGCGGTCGCCGAGCTCACCTGATCCCGCCGCACCGTCAGGCCGCGCGGGCCTCGGCGGGCTCGAGAACGGGTCCGGCGGATCCCGCGGCCGGCACCGCCCGGGCCGCCCGGCCGGTGAGCAGCGGGGCCATCCACAGCGCGACGAGGGCCAGCGCCAGGACGGCGGACGCGGCGCCAGGGCTGCCGGCGACGGCCAGGGGGACCAGGAAGGCGAGGACGACGACGCTCCGGCACGCGGTGGCCGGCGACGGGACGGGCATGGCATCTCCCGGGAGGGGCGGGAACTCGGACGGTCCTGGAATGCCCGCGGCGCGCGGCCGCTCGGGCCATCGTCTGGCCCCCGGGGGCCATCGGGAAAGACCCGCGACGGCGGGCGCCTCCGGTGGGTACCGTGCGGGCATGCCGTTCCGTTGACGCCCGGACCGCTCCCGGCCGGACCCGGTGCCGGCCGCCGCCCGGCCGCTGGCCCGCCTCGCGGTGGGCTGGACCGCCCTGTCCGGGCTCGTGCCGTACTACCCGCTGTACGCGCTGCTGTTCCTCGACACGGGCCTGACCCAGGCCCAGGTCTCCGGGCTCTTCGCCCTCTGGTCGCTCACCGGCTTCCTGGCCGAGGTGCCCGCCGGCGTGCTCGCCGACCGCTGGTCGCGGCGCGGCGCTCTGGTGCTCGCCGGCGTGCTGGAGGCCGCGGCCTTCGCGCTGTGGACGGCGTCGCAGGCCCCCGCGTCCTTCGCTGCCGGGTTCGTGGTCTGGGGAGTGGCCGGCGCGCTGGTCTCGGGGACCGCGGAGGCGCTGGTGTACGACGGGCTGGCGGCCCGCGGCGCCGCGGACGCCTTCGCCCGCGTGCACGGCTGGACGACGGCGGCCGAGCTGCTGGTGCAGGTGCCGACCGCGGGGCTGGCGACCGTGCTGCTGGCCGCCGGCGGCTACGAGCTCGTCGGCTGGGTCAGCGTGGCGTGCTGCCTCGCCGCGGCCGCGCTGGCGCTGCGCTTCCCGGCGGCCCCGCCCGCCGCTCCGGACGAGGGCGAGGACGCCGTCCCGCTGCGCCGGGCGGTGGGAGTGGCGCTGCGCCGGCCCGGCCTGCGGCTCGTCGTCGCCGCGGTCGCGGTGCTGGGCGGGCTCGACGCGCTGGAGGAGTACCTGCCCGTCATGGCCGCCGACTGGGGGGTGCCCGCCGTCGCCGTGCCGGCCGCGGTGCTCGCGGTGGCGATGGCCGGCGCCCTCGGTGCCGCGCTCGGGGGACGGGCCGCCCGGCTGCCCGCGGCCGTCCTCCCGGCGTTGCTGGCCGCCGCGGCGGCGCTGCTGGCCGTGGCCGCGGTGTGGGCGCGGCCGGCGGCGCTCGCCGCGGTCGCGGTCGCCTACGGGCTGTACCTGTGCGTGCTCGTGGTGGCCGAGGCGCGGCTGCAGGAGCGGATCACCGGCCGCTACCGCGCCACGCTGACCTCGGTCGCCGGGCTGGGCATCGAGCTGGCGTCGCTGCTGGTGTTCGCGGCGTGGGCGCTCGGCGGTGCGCTCGCGGTCGCCGCGCTGGTGCTGCTGGCGGTGCCCCTGGTCGGGAGGGCGGTGCAGCGGGCGCCCGGGCCGTGACCCGCCGGGGCCCGGTCGGTCGTACCCGGGCGGGCCGCGGGGTCAGCGCGCCGAACGGCGGGCGATCCGTGCCGCGAAGACGCCGGCGGCGTGCCCGTTGTCGATGTTGCTGACCACGACGCCCGGCGTGGAGGAGCTCAGCATGGTCAGCAGCGCGCCGAAGCCACCGAAGGACCCCGGCTGCCCGGTCGAGGTGGGCACCGCGACGACCGGCACGTCGGTCGTCGCCGCCACGAGCCCGGCGAGGGACGCGTCGAGCCCGGCGACGACCACCAGGCAGTCGGCGTCGGCGAGCACGGCCGGGTCGACCAGGCCGCTGTGCACCCGCGCGCCGCCGAGGTCGGCCAGGCGGACGACGCCGGTGCCGGTGACCCGCGCGGCGAAGGCGGCCTCGGCGGCGACCGCGGCGTCCCCGCCGCCGGCGGAGAGGACGGCGACCCGCCCCACCGGCTCGGGCAGCGGGCCCACCGCGGCGGACATGGCCGCGGCGTCCACGGTCGTGTACGCGTCGTGCTCGGCGGCGAGCGCGACCAGGGTCTCCGCGGTGGCGCGGACGACGACCGCCGGCCGGTCCGGGTGCTCGCGCCGCGCCTCGCGGACCAGGGCGAGCACCTGCTCGGTGCTGCGCCCGGTCGCCCAGACGACGTCGGGCTCCGGCGTGCGCCCGCGGGCCGGGGCGCCGGCCGCCGGTGCCGCCGGGCGACCGCCGGCCAGCGGGACGTCGGCCGGGTCGGGCTCGAGCAGCAGCGGGGCGAACCCGCCGGTCACCGCGGCGAGCCCGGCGGCGCCCGCCGACGCCGCGCCGGCCGGTTCGGGCGCGGCCGGCTCGGGCGCGGCCGGGGCCGGGGGGGAGGCCGGGGGCGACGACGGGGGAGGCGGGCCGAACAGGGCGTCGAGCGGGGCGCCGGCCCGCTGGGTCACCGCCGACAGCCGGACGACGCGGTTGCGGCCGCTGCGCTTGGCGTCGTAGAGCACCCCGTCGGCCGCGGCGAACAGCGTGCGCCGGTCGTCACCGCGGGTGGCCGAGGCGATCCCGACGCTGATGGTGACCGGGCGCTGCAGGCCGATCGCCGTCCAGTCGTGCGCGGCCACCGCGCGGCGGATGCGCTCCAGCGCCCGCTCGCCCTGCTCGGCGGTGGTCTCCGGCAGCAGGACGACGAACTCGTCCCCCGCCCAGCGGCACACCTCGTCGGTGTCGCGGCAGCCCTCGAGGAGCAGCTCGGCGACGGTCCGCAGGACGGCGTCCCCGCCGGGGTGGCCGATGGCGTCGTTGATCGACTTGAACCGGTCGACGTCGACGACGGCGAGCGCGGGCACCGTGCCGGCCGCGAGCAGCCCGTCCAGCCGCGCCTCGGCGTACCGGCGGTTGGGCAGGTGGGTCAGCGGGTCCTCGTAGGCCTGCCGGCGCAGCTGCCCGGCGGCCCGCTCGGTCTCCAGCAGGCTCTTGCGCCGGCCGAACAGCTCCACCCAGCGGGTGCGCCGCTCGTCGACGCGGTCCAGCTCGTCGGCGAGGTAGGCCTGCAGGTAGGGCAGCGCCCGGCCGGCGTCGTCCAGCTCGGCGTGCAGGGTGCACAGCTCGCGCAGCGCGGCCCGGCGCAGCCGCGGGAGGCCGTGCTCGGTGGCCAGCGCGAGGGCCTTGGCCAGCTGCTCGTCGGCGCCGCCGCCGTCGCCCTGGCGGCGCAGCGCCCGGCCGAGGGCGAGCAGGGCGGCGGCCAGGAGCGCCCGGTCGCCGGTGGCGCTGGTGATCCGGACGGCGGCCCGCAGCGGTCCGGCCGCGGCCGCGTGCTCACCGAGGCCGACGAGCGCCCAGCCGTGCACGACCTGCGCGGCGACGACCGCGTCACCGGCCTCGGGCGGGAGCAGCGCCAGGGCGTCCTCGGCCAGCCGGCGCGCCTCGGCGAAGTGCGGCGCCGCGGAATCGGGCACCCCGTCGTCGAGCAGGCCCTCGCCGAGCTCGGCGCACAGCTCGCCGAGCCGGGTGGCGGCGCGGGCGACCAGCACGTCGGCGTCGCCGGTCGGGGCGCCGCCCTCCGGGCGTCCCGGGTCGTCCGGGGCCGCCGCCGCGGCGAGCGCGGTCTCGTGCGCGCGCCGCTGGTAGTCCAGCGCCAGCGGCATCAGCTCCAGGTCGGCGAGGACGCCGGCGAGGGTGGCGAGGGTGTCGACCAGCAGTGCCGACGGCGGCAGCGCCGGGTCGAGCAGGCTGGCGGCCTCGACCGCCTCGTCCATGGCGGCGTCGATCCGGCGGGACAGCAGCTCGATGCGGGCGTGGCGGGCGAGGCCCGCAGCCCGCTGGAGGTCGTCGGCGGTGGCGTCGAAGGCGGCCTTGGCCGAGCGCACCAGGGCGATGGCGAGGGCGGCGCGCGAGGCGGGGCCGGCGTGCGCCTCGGCGTCGTCGCCGCGGTCCAGCAGCCCGGCCACGCCGGCGTGCAGGTCCAGCGGCGCGGCGGCGGGCTCGCCGGGGGAGGGCTCCACGGGGTCGCCGACGAGGGTGAAGCCGGTCATCCGCAGCCGGCGGACGAGCAGCTCGGCGCGCAGCGTGTCGGCCCAGGCGCGGCCCAGGGACGCGGTGGCGGTCGGGTCGGCGTCGCCGGGCAGCGCGTAGGGGGAGGCGTCGCCCTCGACGTCGGCGAGCAGCTCCTCGGCGTCGTCCAGGCGCCAGTCGGAGAGGGCAGCGGTCACCCGGTGGTGCAGGGCTCCCGGTGGCACGAGCGCACTGTGCACGCCGTCCCCGCGCGTGTCACGCACCGCTCCGGCGGCGCGCCGGGCCGGTACGGGGGCGTCGTCCGTTTCGTCACAGGAGCCCCACGACGGCGAGCTCGTCATCGGCGCTCGGTCCCGCCGGCGCCCGGGGCCCGGACCCGGTTCCGGCCACCCCGCTTGGCGCTGAACAGGTGCAGGTCGGCGGTGTCGAACAGCGACCGCCAGCCCGAGGGGACGGCCGCCTGCTCGGTGTCGCGGGTGGGCGCCGTGGCCACCCCGATGCTGACCGTCACGGGCTCGGGCAGCTGCAGGTCGCCCCAGTCGGCGGCGGCCACCGCGGCGCGCAGCCGCTCCATCGCCAGCAGCGCCTGGCTCTCGGTGGCCTCGGGGAGCACCACGAGGAACTCGTCACCGGCCCACCGGTACACCTCGTCACCGGTGCGGCAGTGCTCGCGCAGCAGGTCGGCCACCCGCCGCAGCACCTCGTCGCCGTGCGAGTGGGAGGTGTCGTCGTTGACCTCCTTGAACCGGTCGACGTCGACCACGGCCAGCGACAGCGGCGCGTCGCCCAGCGGCATGGTGCCCAGCCGGCGCTCGGCGCTGCGCCGGTTGCCCAGCCCGGTGAGCGGGTCCTCCAGCGCGTAGGTGCGCAGCACCGCGGCCTGCCGCTCGGCCTCCCGCAGCCGGGAGCGGCGGACGAACATCTCCGCCCACAGCTCCCGGCTGCGCGCGTGGGCGCGGCCGGCCTCGGCGCGGTAGGCCTCCAGCCAGTGCAGCGCCTCGGCCGGGCGCCCCTGCGCGGCGGTGGCCTGGCCCAGCTCCAGCAGGCACTGGCGGTACCGGCGCCGGTCACCGGTGGCGGCGAAGGCCCCGGCCGCGTCGACCAGCAGGTCGGTGGCCTCGTCGGCGTGCCCGCCGCCGGCCCGCTCCCGGGACAGGCGGCCCAGCAGCCGCGCGAGCACGAGGTCGGTGTAACCACGCAGCCAGACGCCGCCGTCGCGGTGCACCCGTCGGTGCGCCCGCCGCAGCGGGCCCAGCGCGCCGTCCAGGTCACCCGCGCAGGCCATCGCCCAGGCCTGGACGACGTCGAGCAGGTCCTGGTCGGCGGGCTCGGGCTCCCAGTCCAGCTCCCGCGCCTCCGTGGCGCAGCTCAGCGCGACCGCGGCCAGCTCGCCGGCCCGCTCGTCCTCCCCGCGGCGGCACCGGGTCTGGGCGAGCTCGACGTGCTGCTGGGCGCACAGCCGCAGCAGCTGCCAGCGGTCGCCGAGGTCGGGCAGGGCGGCGGCGACCCGGGAGCCCTGCAGCGCCTGCGCCACGGCCAGCTGCTCCAGGTCGAGGGCCCCCAGGGTGAGCGAGAGCCACACGTGGGCCTGGGCGGAGGCGCGGCCCGGCGCCCCGCCCGAGGCCTCGGCCAGGAGGCTGGCGTCGACGGCCAGCAGCATCGCGGCGTCGACGTGGTCGGCGGTCGCCTCGACGTGCGCGAGGTAGGCCAGGGTCAGCGCGGTGAGCGACGACGGCGGGCAGCCGCCCAGCGCGGTGCGCGCCGCTCCGGCGGCCGCGGTGGCCGCCGCCCCGTCGGCGTCGACGAGCGCGCGGCGGGCGTCGAAGGCGTGCCGCCAGGCCACCCAGGCCGGGTCGGTGGCGGCGGCGAGCAGGTCGGCGGCGGCGTCGTGCTCCCGGGCGAAGACGACCGGGTCGACGCGGTCGCTGGCGGCGAGGAGACGCCGGAGCGCAGCATCCAGATCACGCTCAGTGACGCGGATGGTGCCGGGGGTCACGCATCCCTCCACTCCGGAAGCCGCGGCCGGCCTGTGGAACGCCGGCGGTCGGCGGCGAGGCGGTTCCCCCGGGGTCGACGTCCCGCCGACCCCGCCCGCACTACCCTCGTCGGATGCCCGCGATGCCCGTCAGCACGCAGACCAGCGCGTCCCCGACGCGGTTCGCCTACCTGGGTCCCGAGGGTACCTTCGCCGAGGCGGCGCTGAGCAGGGCAGTCGGGGACGCCGCCCCCCGGTCGCCGCGGCCGACCGTCGCCGCCGTCCTCGCCGCCGTCCGGTCCGGCGAGGTCGACGCCGCGCTGGTGCCCTTCGAGAACAGCATCGAGGGCTCGGTGCCGGCGACCATGGACGGCCTGGCCGACGGGGACCCGCTGCTCATCACGCGCGAGGTCTTCCTCGAGCCGACGTTCGTGCTGGCCGCCCGCCCGGGGACGGCGCTGGCCGGCGTCCGCTCGGTGGCCAGCCACCCGCACGCCCTCGCGCAGACGGCGCGCTGGCTGGCCGAGCACCTGCCCGGCCTGCCCCCGCAGTCGGAGAGCTCCACCTCCGGCGCCGCGGCCGCCGTGGCCGAGGGCCGGTACGACGCCGCGGTCTGCGCCCCGATCGCCGCGCAGCGCTACGGGCTCGACCCGCTCGCCGAGGACATCGCCGACCACCGCGGGGCCGTCACCCGCTTCGTCGTCGTCACCCGGCCCGGCCCGCTGCCCGCACCCACCGGCAACGACAAGACCTCCCTGGTGGCCGTCGTCGCCGACCGGACAGGCGCGCTGCTCGAGGTGCTGCGCGAGTTCGCCGGCCGCGGGATCAGCCTGACCCGCATCGAGTCGCGGCCCACCCGCGAGCGGCGCTGGGTGTACTCCTTCTCCCTGGACTGCGAGGGCCACGTGGCCGACGCGCGGGTGGGGGAGGCGCTGGCCGCGCTGCACCGCGTCTGCGAGGACGTCCGCTTCCTCGGCTCCTACCCGCGCGCCGACGATCGGGAGAACCGGCCGGTCGCCGAGGAGGCCACCGACGCCGCCTTCACCGACGCCGGGGCCTGGCTGGCCGAGGTGCGCGCCGGCCGGATCTGAGCCGGTCAGCCCCGCCGGGCCAGCCGGCCCGGCCACCAGACGCGGTCGCCGATCAGCCGCACCGCCGCCGGCACCAGCAGGGTGCGGACGACGAAGGTGTCCAGCAGGACGCCGAAGCCGACCAGGAAGCCCAGCTGGATGAGGATGACCAGCGGCAGCACGGTCAGCGCGCCGAAGGTGGCCGCCAGCACGAGTCCGGCGCTGGTGATGACCCCGCCGGTGACCGACAGCGCCCGCAGCACGCCCTCGCGCGTCCCGTGCCGCAGCGACTCCTCGCGCGCCCGGGTCATGAGGAAGATGTTGTAGTCGATCCCCAGGGCGACCAGGAACACGAAGCCGATCAGCAGCACCTGCGGGTCGCTGCTGGGGAAGCCGAACAGCGGGTCGAAGACCAGCGCGCCGACGCCGAGCGTGGCCGCGGTGCTCAGCGCGGTCGTCGCCACCAGCAGCACCGGCGCGACCAGCGCACGCAGCAGCAGCGCGAGCACGACCGTGATCACCAGCAGCACCAGCGGGACGATCACCGCGAGGTCCCGGGCGGCGGTGTCCTGGGTGTCCAGGTCCTGCGCGGTCGGGCCGCCGACCAGCGCGTCGCCGTCCACCGCGCGCACCGCCTCCCGGAGGTCGGCGACGGTCTCCCGGGCGCGGGTGCTGTCCGGGGCGTCGGCCAGCGTGGCGTCGAGCCGGACCAGGCCGTCGACCTCCACCGGCCCGGGTTGCCCCCCGGGGCCCGCGTCCTCCCCCGGGGGGCCGCCCGGCCGCCCGGGAAAGGGGTCGACGCCGGCCACGCCGTCCACCGCCGCGGCGGCCTCGGCCACCTGCTCCCAGCCCTCGGCGGGGGTCACGATCGTGGCCGGGGCCGCCGCGCCGGCGTCGAAGTGCCGGGCCAGGGCCACCTGCCCCTCGCCCGACGGCGACCCGCCGCGCACGGCCTCCGACAGCGGGATGCCGTCGGCGTCGAAGGTCGGCACGAACGCCGTCAGCACGACGAGCAGGCCCAGGCTGCCCAGCAGCGCGCGGCCCGGTCGCCGGCCGACGAGGCCGGCCACCCGTTCCCACCCGCGGCCGTGTCGCTGCTCGCTGCCGTACCTCGGGCGGAACGGCCAGAACGCGGCCCGGCCGAGCAGGGCCAGCACCGCGGGCAGGAACGTCAGCGCGGCCACCATCGCCAGCGCGATCCCCACGGCCGAGATCGGGCCCAGCCCCCGGTTGCTGCCCAGATCGCTGAACAGCAGGCACAGCACGCCGAGGACGACGGTCGCGGCGGAGGCGGCGATCGGCTCCCACGACTGGCGCAGCGCCGCCCGCATGGCGGTGAAGCGGGACTCCTCGCGGCGCAGCTCCTCCCGGTAGCGGGCCACGAGCAGCAGGCCGTAGTCGGTGGCCGCACCGACGACGAGGATCGAGGCGATGCCCTGGCTCTGCCCGTTCACCTCGATCCAGCCGCGGTCGGCGAGCAGGTAGGCGACCGCGAGCGTGGTGGTGAGGGCCAGGCCCGCGGTGCCGATCACCAGCAGCGGCAGCAGCGGGCTGCGGTAGACGACCAGCAGGATGAGGAGGACCACGCCGAAGGCCGCCAGCAGGAGCAGCCCGTCGATGCCGGAGAAGCCGTCGGCGAAGTCGCTGAAGAGGGCTCCGGGGCCGGTGACGTACTCCGTGGTCCCGGCGACCGCGGGCAGCCCGCGCAGGTCCTCGACCACCCCGGAGAGCGCCTCGCCGAGGTCGGGGCTCAGTGGCAGCACGGCCTGCGCCGCCTCGCCGTCCTCGGCCGGGATGGGCGGCGAGGCCGTGCCGGTGAGGGCGCCGGCGTCCTCGGCGATGCCGACCGCCTCGTCGACGCGGGCGGCGATCTCCTCCATGGTGGCGGGGGTCAGCGGGCCGTCGTCGCTCTCCCAGAGCAGGATGACCGGCAGGGAGCGCTCGGTGTCGAACTCCCGCAGCAGCTCGGAGACGCGCGTGGACTCGGCGCTGTCGGGGAGGAAGGCGGCGGAGTCGTTGGTCTGGACCTCGCCGAGCCGGCCGCTGAGCGAGCCGAGCGGCGCGGAGAGCGCCAGCCACGCGAGGACGACGAGGGCCGGCAGCAGCCAGCGGGCGGCAGGGGTCCTGCGCGGCATGCGAACTTCCCTCGAACGACGATAATCTCGACAATCGAGAGATTAGCCCGGATGACGGCGGACGGCACGGGGAGGTGGGGTGTGGAGGACGGGACGGCGGCCCGGCGGGAGGTCGCGCTGCTGCTGCGCCGGCTCACCGTCGAGCTCGACGCCGTCAGCCAGCGGTTCGCCGCCGCGCACGGCCTGAACCGGACCGACGTCCGGGCCCTGGTGGCGATCATGGACGCCGCCCGGCACGGGCGGGCGCTGACCGCCGGGGGCCTCGGCGCGGCGGTGGACTTGCGCTCGGCGTCGGTGACCGCGCTGGTGGACCGGCTGGAGCGGGTCGGCCACGTGCGGCGGGTGCGCGACCCGGAGGACCGCCGCCGGGTCTCCCTGCACATGACGGAGTCGGCGACGGCCGCCGGCGCCGAGCACTTCGGCGGGCTCGCCGCGGACCTGCTGGCGGCGATGGAGGGCTACAGCGACGAGGAGGTCGCCGTCGTCGGCCGGTTCCTCACCGACATGACCGAGGTGGTGGCCCGGCACGCCCGGGCGGCGGGGGAGCCGCCGGAGCCTCAGAGGTAGAGGCCGGTGTTGGCGTCCTCGATCCGCTCGGCGGCGACGGCGTGCACGTCGCGCTCGCGGAGGATGACCAGGTCCTCGCCGTGGACCTCGACCTCGTGCTGGTCCTCGGGGGAGAACAGCACCTGGTCGCCGACCTTCACCTGCCGGACGCTGTTGCCGACCCCGCGGGCCTCGCCCCACACCAGCCGCTTGGCGACCTGCGCGGTGGCGGGGATCAGGATGCCGCCGGTGGAGCGCCGCTCGCCGTCCTCCTTGCGCAGGGAGACCAGCACGCGGTCGTGCAGCATCTTGATCGGCAGCCCGTTGCCCTTGACGTCGACCACGCCGGCCCACGTTACGCGGCCGCCTCCGCGCGAGATCTGCACACTCGTCGCCATCAGCCGCTGATGGCGACGAGTGTGCAGATCTCGTCGAGGGGGGAGGGGGGTGCTCAGCCCCAGCCGAGCTCGTGCAGGCGGTCGTCGTCGATGCCGAAGTGGTGGGCGATCTCGTGGACGACGGTGATGGTGACCTCCTCCACCACGTCGTCCTCGGTCTCGCAGATGTCGCAGATGGCCTCGCGGTAGATCATGATCCGGTCCGGCAGCTCGCCGCCGTACTGCCAGCCGCGCTCGGTGAGCGCGAACCCCTCGTAGAGCCCCAGCAGGTCCGGTTCGTCGGGGTTGCGGTCCTCGACGAGGACGACGACGTTGTCCAGCAGCCGCATCAGCTCCTGCGGGACCTCGTCGAGCGCGTCGGCCACCAGCTCCTCGAACTGCTCGCGGGGCAGCGCGTTCACGCCGTCACCAGCTGGTCGGCTGCGGCCGGCCCTCCTCGTAGCCGGCCGCGCTCTGCACCCCCAGCACGGCGCGCTCGTGCAGCTCGTCGACGGTGCGGGCGCCGGCGTAGGTGCACGACGACCGCACCCCGGCGACGATCTGGTCGATCAGGTCCTCCACGCCGGGCCGGGCGGGGTCCAGGTACATCCGCGAGGAGCTGATGCCCTCCTCGAACAACCCCGCCCGGGCCCGCTCGAAGCCGCTCTGCCCCGACGTCCGTGCCTTGACCGCGCGGGCCGAGGCCATGCCGAAGGACTCCTTGTACAGCCGGCCGCTGCCGTCGTCGTGGATGTCCCCGGCGCTCTCGTAGGTGCCGGCGAACCAGGAGCCGACCATCACGTTGGCCGCGCCCGCGGCCAGCGCCAGCGCGATGTCGCGCGGGTGGCGCACCCCGCCGTCGGCCCACACGTGCCGGCCCAGCGCGCGGGCGGCCGCGGCGCACTCCTCCACGGCGGAGAACTGCGGGCGGCCGACGCCGGTCATCATCCGGGTGGTGCACATCGCGCCGGGCCCGACGCCGACCTTGACGACGTCGGCGCCGGCCTCGACCAGGTCGCGGGTGCCCTCGGCGGTGACCACGTTGCCGGCGACCACCGGAACGGACCCGGCCACCGAGCGGACCGCGCGCACCGCCTCGACCGCCCTCTCCTGGTGGCCGTGCGCGGTGTCGACGACGAGCACGTCGACCCCGGCGGCCAGCAGCGCGCCGGCCTTGCCGGCCACGTCGCCGTTGATGCCGACGGCGGCCGAGGTGAGCAGCTGCCCCTGCGGGCCGACCGCCGGCTGGTACAGCGCCGAGCGCAGCGCGCCCTTGCGGGTGATCACCCCGACCAGCCGGTCGCCCTCCACCACCGGGGCGGCGCTGATCCGCTCGTCGGAGAGGACGTCGAAGATCTTCGGCAGGTCGGTGCCGGCCTGGACGGTCAGCGGGTCGCGGGCCATGACCTCCGACAGCTGGGTGAAGCGGTCCACCCCCTGGCAGGCGCCGTCGGTGACCACGCCGACCGGGCAGCCGCCCTCGACGACCACGACGATCCCGTGCGCGCGCTTGGTGAGCAGCGACAGCGCCTCCCCCACGGTCGAGGTGGGCGACAGGGTGATCGGGGTGTCGTAGACGGGGTGGCGCGCCTTGACCCAGCTGATCACCTCGGAGACGACGTCGACCGGGATGTCCTGCGGGAGCACGGCCAGCCCGCCGCGGCGCGCGGTGGTCTCGGCCATCCGCCGCCCGGAGATGGCGGTCATGTTGGCCACGACGACCGGGATCGTCGTCCCGATCCGGTCCGGCGTGGTCAGGTCGACCTCGAGCCGGGAGCCCACGGTGGAGTGGTTGGGCACCATGAAGACGTCGGCGTAGGTGAGGTCGTGCGAGGGCCGCTGCAGGAACCGCATGCCCCCAGTGTCCCGCAGGCGCTCCTGCGCGCGCGGTCGCCGGTCGGCTGCTCCGCAGGCGCCCGCAGGGGACCTTGCCAGCCCGGTCCCGGGCGGTCACCGTGCCCGCATGGACCGACGTGCCTTCCTGGCCGCAGCCGTCGCCGGCACCGCCGCGCTGGCCGGGTGTTCGGCGGACCGGCCATCCCCTCCGCGGGCCGCGACGACGTCCCGGACCAGCGAGCCCCCCGCCCCGCCGCGCGCCGGTCCCGACCACCGCGCCCCCGACCCCGGGCACGCCGGAGCAGATCCTCGCCCGCTCCACCGTGCCGGTGCTCTGCTTCCACCAGTTGCGCGAGTTCCGTCCGGACGACAGCGAGTACGCGCGCACGATCATCACCCCGCCCGGTGTGTTCACCGCCCAGCTGCAGGCGCTGCGCGATGCCGGGTGCACCAGCGTGACCGGGCCGGCGCTGATCGACCACCTGCAGTTCGGGACCCCGTTGCCCGACCGGCCCGTGCTGCTGACCTTCGACGACGGATCGGCCACGCACTCCTCGGTGGCCCTGCCGGTGCTGCAGCAGTTCGGCTTCACCGGCACCTTCTTCCCGATGACCGTCGTCCTCGACAAGCCGGACTGGCTGAGCCGCGACCAGGTACGCGATCTGGACCGCGCGGGCATGACGATCGGCGCCCACACCTGGGATCACCAGCGCCTGGATCGGCTGCCCGACGGCGAGTGGGCCACCCAGCTGTCCGGGCCGGCCGCCGAGCTCGCAGACATCGTGGGCCACCCGGTCGACCTGCTGGCCTATCCGCACGGCATGTGGTCACCGGCGACCCTCGATCACGTCGCGGTTGCCGGCTACCGGGCGGCGTTCCAGCTCAGTGACGCCCAGGACGCCGCGCGCCCGCTCCTGACCGTGCGCCGGATCATGCCGCCACCGACGTGGGACGGGCCCACCCTGCTGGCGCGGCTGGAGGCCGATTTCTGAACCGGGGGCCGCCTCCTACGATCGGTCCGTGATCGACCTGCGTCTCGTGCGCGAACACCCCGACGTCGTCCGTGCCAGCCAGCGGGCCCGGGGAGCCGACGAGTCCCGGGTCGACGACCTGCTCGCCGCCGACGCCGCCCGCCGCGAGGCCGTCAAGCGCGCCGACGACCTGCGCGGCGAGCAGAAGTCGGCCTCGCAGGCCGTCAAGAAGGCGACTCCCGACGAGCGCCCGGCGGTGCTGGAGCGCGCCAAGGCCCTGGCCGCCCAGGTCAAGCAGGCGGAGGAGGCCCAGCGGGCGGCCGACGCCGCGCTGCGCGAGGCGCACCTGAAGATCGCCAACGTGGTCCACGACGGCGTCCCGCCCGGCGGGGAGGACGACGCGGTGACCCTGCGCACCGTCGGCGAGGTGCCCGCCTACGACTTCGCCGTGCGCGACCACCTGGAGATCGGCGAGGCCCTGGGCGCCATCGACATGGAGCGCGGGGCGAAGGTCTCCGGCGCCCGCTTCTACTTCCTCACCGGGCCGGGCGCGCTGCTGGAGTTCGCCCTCGCCCAGCTGGCGATCAGCCGCGCGGTCGCCGCCGGGTTCACCCCCGTCGTCGCCCCGGCCCTGGTGCGGCCGGAGGCGATGGAGGGCACCGGCTTCCTCGGCGAGCACGACGAGGAGGTCTACCGCGTCGAGCGCGACGACCTGTACCTGGTCGGCACCTCCGAGGTGGCGCTGGCCGGCATGCACGCGAACGAGGTGCTCGACCTCTCGGCCGGGCCGCGCCGCTACGCCGGCTGGTCGTCGTGCTTCCGCCGCGAGGCCGGCTCCTACGGCAAGGACACCCGCGGCATCATCCGGGTGCACTGGTTCGACAAGGTCGAGATGTTCAGCTTCTGCCGGCCCGAGGAGGCCGCCGCGGAGCACCGCCGGCTGCTGGCCTGGGAGGAGGAGTTCCTCCAGGCCCTGGAGCTGCCCTACCGGGTCGTCGACATCGCCGCCGGGGACCTGGGCACGTCCGCCGCCCGGAAGTTCGACATCGAGGCGTGGTTCCCCAGCCAGGGCACCTACCGCGAGCTCACCAGCACGTCGGACTGCACGACCTTCCAGGCCCGCCGGCTGGCCATCCGCTACCGGGACGCCGACGGGAAGCCGCAGACCGCGGCCACGCTCAACGGCACCCTGTGCGCCATCGCCCGCACGATCGCCTGCCTGCTCGAGGTGCACCAGCGCGCGGACGGCTCGGTGCACGTGCCCGCGGCACTGCGGCCGTGGCTGGGCGGGCACGAGGTGCTCACGCCGGGCATGGCTCTCGCCGCGCCGGTGCCCGTGCCGTGACGGCGGTCCCCCCGGGGCCGGTCCGGGCGCACGGCGTGCTGGCCGGCTACGACGAGGTGGTCGAGCTCGGCGACCCGGGGCCGTGGCGGCCCAAGCTGGTGGCCAGCGACCTCGACGGCACCCTGCTCGACGGCGACTCCACCGTCAGCCCGCGCACCCGTGCCGCCCTCGACGCGTGCTGGGCGGCCGGCGTCCCCGTCGTCGGCGTCACCGGGCGCGGTCCGCGGCTGCTGGAGAGCATCCGCGCCGCGCTCGACGGCCGGGGCATCGCGGTGCTCGCGCAGGGTGGCTACGTCGTCGACCTGGAGCGCGACGAGGTGCTGCGCACGGTCGGCCTGCCGCGCGCGCAGGCCCAGGCGGTCATCGACCGGATCGAGCAGGTGGCCGGCGAGCTGATCGTGGCCGTCGAGGACGCCGCCGAGCAGAGCGAGGTGCACACCCAGCTGCGGGTGCAGCACGGCTTCGAGTGGCCCTACCCCGAGCCGGCCCACCTGCTGCCCCGCCACCAGGTGCTGCCGCCCGGGGCGGTGCTCAAGGCGTTCCTGCGCTCGCCGTCCCTCGGCCAGGACGAGCTGCTGGCCCGCGCCCGGGAGGTGGTCGACCCGCGCGAGGCCGAGGTGACCCACGCCGGGCTGGGGTTCATCGAGGTCCTGCCGCCGGGGATCACCAAGGCCTCCGGGCTGGCGGTGGCGCTGGACCGCTACGGCGTCGACTTCGGCGACGTGCTGGTCTTCGGCGACATGCCCAACGACCTGCCGATGATCACCGCGGTCAACGACGCCGGAGGCCGCTCGGTCGCCGTCGCCAACGCGCACCCGTCGGTGCGGGCGGCGGCGCAGGCGCGGACCAGCGGGCACGACGTCGACGGCGTCGCCCGGTACCTGGAGGCGGTCTTCGGCCGGGAGGTGACCGGTGTCTGACTGGCGGCCGCGGCTCATCGCCAGCGACATGGACGGCACGCTGCTGCGGGGGAACGACGTCGTCAGCCCCGAGACCGTGGCCGAGCTGGAGCGGTGGCGGGCCGACGGCGTCCCGGTGGTGCTGGCGACCGGCCGGCCGCCGCGGTGGATGGTCCGCATCCGCGAGCAGCTGCGGCACGGCACGGCCGTGTGCTGCAACGGCGCCGTCCTGCTGGACCTGGAGACCTTCACCATCCTCGACGAGGACGCCCTCGGCCCCGACGTCCTCCAGGAGGTCACCGCCGAGCTGCGGCGGCTGCAGCCGGACACCTGGTTCGCCGTCGAGTACGGGCTGGAGTTCCGCCACGAGCCGATCTACCAGCCCCGCTGGGACGTCGACGCGCCCGGCGTGGCGGTGGCGACGCTCGACGAGATGGTGACCGCGCCGGTGGCCAAGCTGCTCGCCCGCCACGAGTCGCTGCCGCGCGAGGAGTTCATGGGCCTGGTGGAGCGCGTCGCCGGGCCCCGCGCCACGGTCACCAACTCCTCGTCCGACGCGCTGGCCGAGATCTCCGCGCCGGGCGTCACCAAGGCCAGCGGTCTGGCCAAGGTCGCCGGGCAGCACGGGGTGGACCCGGCCGACGTCGTCGTCTTCGGTGACATGCCCAACGACATCGCGGCCTTCGAGTGGGTGCGGGCCGGCGGTGGCCGGGCCGTGGCGATGGCGCACGCCCACCCCGACCTGCTCGCCGTCGCCACGGACGTCACCGGCACCAACGAGGAGGACGGCGTGGCGGCCTTCCTCGCCTCGCTCTAGCCGGCGCCCCGCCGCCCGGCGCGGTGCAGCGTCGGCTCAAGGGCCGGCGCCCGCTGCCGAGACTCCCGTGGAGCGGGGACCTGCAGCAGGCGGTCGCGCGCTTCGCGGTCTGAGCCCACCGGCCCCGGCCCACCGACCACGGCGGCGCCGTCTCCCCCCGGGGGGAGACGGCGCCGTCGCGCGTCGTCGCAGGTCACGGCCGGGTCACGGTCGGGTCCCCGCGCGGCCGTCGTCCTCGTGGGACAGTCGAGGAGGACGGGTCGGCGCCCATGCGCCGCGGGACCGTCCCGCGGCGCGACCGGCCGCGGAGGTGTCCGTCCATGACCACCCTGCTCGTGGTCCTCCTGGTGATCGGTGTGCTGGCACTGGTCACCGCCGGGGCCAGCCTCAAGATGGTCCAGCAGTACCAGCGCGGCGTGGTGCTGCGGTTCGGCCGGCTGCTGGAGGGGGTCCGGGAACCCGGGTTGCGGGTGCTGATCCCGTTCGCCGACCAGATGACGAAGGTGCCGGTGCAGACGCTGGTCCTCGACGTGCCCTCCCAGGGCACCATCACCCGCGACAACGTGACCATCGGCGTGGACGCCGTCGTCTACTTCCGGGTCGTCGACCCCGTCCGGGCGGTCATCAACGTGGAGAACTACCTGGTGGCCACGTCCCAGGTCTCGCAGACGTCGCTGCGCTCGGTGATCGGCCGGGCCGACCTGGACACGCTGCTGTCCGACCGCGAGGCCATCAACACCGAGCTGCGCGCCGTCATCGACACCCCGACCGAGGACTGGGGCATCAAGATCGACCGGGTCGAGGTCAAGGACATCTCGCTGCCCGAGGGCATGCGCCGGTCGATGTCGCGGCAGGCCGAGGCCGAGCGCGATCGCCGCGCCCGGGTCATCTCCGCCGGCGGCGAGCTCGAGGCCTCCGAGAAGCTCTCGCAGGCCGCCCAGGCGATGAGCTCGACCCCCGGGGCGCTGCAGCTGCGCCTGCTGCAGACCGTCGCCGACGTGGCCTCGGACAAGAACAGCACCCTGGTCATGCCGATCCCGGTCGAGCTGCTCCGCTACTTCGAGCAGGCCGCCGGGGGGCAGGCGGCGGGCAGCGCCCAGCCGGTCACGTCCGGTGCGGACGGGGCCGCCCCGGAGTCCGCCGGGGACCGGCCGGTCCGGGAGCTGGAGGCCTCCCGCCCGGCCGCGCCCTCGGCCGACGGCGTCCCCGACCGCGTCGCCGACGGCGTCACCAGAGGCTCCGCGGCAGGTCCTGCATGAGATCGGCGAGCTCGCCGAGGGTGCGGGCGGCGTAGGCCGCCCGCACCCGCTCGTCGAACTCGTCGATCGTCAGGCGGCCCTGGGTGAGCGCCCGCTGCAGCTGGCGGACGGTCTCCTCGCGGTCGGCGTCACCGGCGCGGACGGCCCGCCGCTCGTCCTCCACGGGCGGGTGCCGCTACAGGTACTGGCCGCCGCCGGGGCGGAGGTCGGGCTGTTGCGGGGCGCCGGCGGACGGACCGCCGGGCAGGGCGCGCCGGCGCATCTCCTCCAGCTGCGCGCGGGCGGCCATCTGCTGGGCGAACAGCGCCGTCTGGATGCCGTGGAAGACGCCCTCCAGCCAGCCCACCAGCTGCGCCTGGGCGATCCGCAGCTCGGCGTCGGACGGCGTCTGGCTCTCGTCGAAGGGCAGCGTGATCCGCTCCAGCTCCTCGCGCAGCTCGGGCGCGAGGCCCTGCTCCAGCTCGCGGATGGACGACGCGTGGATGTCGCGCAGCCGCTGCCGGCTGGCGTCGTCGAGCGGAGCGGCGCGGACCTCCTCGAGCAGCTGCTTGATCATCGTGCCGATCCGCATGACCTTGGCCGGCTGCTCCACCATCTCGCCGAGCGCCGCGGCGCCGTCCTGACCACCGTCCTCCGCGCCGGCGGCGACGGGCATCGCACCGACCGGCCGGCCGTCCGGCCCGACGACGACGACCTGCTGCGGACGCTCACTGCCGTTCCCGGGGATCGTCATGCCCCCCATCCTGCCCCGCCCCCGCGCCCTCCTGCAGGGGCCCGCCGCGGGCATGCGAGTGGTGGGGGGCAGGAGCAGCCTCCTAGGGTCGGTGTACATGGGATCGGGGGACGCGCGCCTGGACGTTGCGCGTGTCCGCGGCCAGTTCCCGGGCCTGTCCGACGGACTGGTGCACACCGAGGGCCCGAGGGGCACGTTGGTGCCGGAGAACGTCGTCCACGCGATCACCCAGGCGATGCGGGTGCCGGTGGCGCCGCGCGGCGGGGTGTTCCCGGCCTCGGCCCGCGCCGAGGGGCTGGTCGCCGGCGCCCGGGCCGCCCTGGCCGACCTGACCGGCGGGGTCCCGGCGGGGGTCGTCCTGGGAGCCAGCGCGACGGCGCTGACCTACGTCCTCGCCGGGGCGGTGGCCCGTACCTGGCGGCCCGGCGACGAGATCGTCGTCAGCCGGCTGGACCACGACGCCAACATCCGGCCCTGGGTCCAGATGGCCGAGCGGCGCGGCGTGCACGTCCGCTGGGCCGAGGTGGACATCGAGACCGGTGAGCTGCCCGCCTGGCAGTACGACGAGCTGCTCACCCCCCGGACCCGGCTGGTCGCCGTCACCGCCGCCAGCAGCGCGATCGGCACCCGCCCCGACGTGGCCGCGATCGCCGCCCGCGCGCACGGCGTGGGGGCGCTGGTCGTCGTCGACGCCGTCCACGCCGCCGCGCACCACCCGGTCGACCGGCTGGCGCTGGGCGCGGACCTCCTCACGGTCTCGGCCTACAAGTGGTGCGGGCCGCACGTCGGCGCGGTCGTCGCCGACCCGGAGGTGCTCGCCGGGCTCTGGCCGGACAAGCTGCGGCCGGCTCCGGACCGGGTGCCCGACCGCTTCGAGATCGGCGGCCAGCCGTTCCCGCTGTACGCGGGCGTCGCCGCCGCCGTCGACCACCTGGCCGGGCTGGCCGGGGAGGCGGCGGGCAGCCGGCGGGAGCGGCTGCTGCGGTCGATGGCCGCCGTCGCCGCCTACGAGGGTCAGCTGTTCGGCTGGCTGGACCAGGCCCTGCGCGCCATGCGGCACGTCACGGTGCTGGGCGCGGCCGACGACCCGACGCCGGTGCTCTCGTTCACCGTGGCCGGCATGCGGCCGCGGCAGGTGACCGCCGACCTGGCCCGCCGGGGGATCTGCGCCTGGGACGGCGACCAGTACGCCCGCGAGCTCTTCGACGCCATCGGCGCCAGCGAGCACGGCGGCGCCGTGGGGCTGGGCCTCATGCACTACAACACGGCCGAGGAGGTCGGGTACGTGATCGACGCGGTCGCCGCCCTCCGCCCCCGCTGACGGCAGTCACCGGCCGCGGCGCACCGCCGCCGGTGGACGACGCCTGGTGACGACCCGCGGCGCCCGGTGCGCGCCGCGGTGACGTCGCACCCGAGGTGAACCGCCGGCCCGCACGCTGGGTGCTTCCGGGTGTCGGTGCCCGGGCGGCCGGGCCCGTGTGGGAGGGAGTGGCCATGCGGGAGACGTCGACGTCCGGCCGCGGGCCGGCACCGGTGGGCCGAGCGGGGGCCCCCTCCGGACCCCCGGCCGCCCGGCACCCGGGGTCGGACCCGGCCCGCCCGCGCTGATGGGCGCGCGCGGCCGGGACACCCAGGAGGAGAGCCTGCGTGCCCTGTGCGACGCGCACGCCTCGGCGCTGCTCGGCTACGCCCTGCGCCTGTGCGGCGGCGACCACGCCTCGGCCGAGGACCTCGTCCAGGAGACGCTGGTCCGGGCATGGCGGCACCTCGGCCGGCTCGACGAGCAGGCCGCGCCGGTGCGCCCGTGGCTGTACACCGTCGCCCACCACCTGGCGATCGACGCGCACCGGGCGCGGCACGCCCGCCCGCACGAGGTGGGGGACGACGCCATGGCCGCCATTCCGAGCCTCGACCAGCTGGACGGCGCCCTGGACCGGATCATCCTGGTGGACGCCCTGAGCTCGCTCTCGCGCGACCACCGCACCGTCCTGGTGGAGACGTACTACCGCGGGCGCTCCGTCGGAGAGGTGGCGGTCGTCCTGGGCGTCCCGCCGGGCACGGTGAAGTCCCGCTGCTACTACGCCCTGCGCGCGCTCAAGCTGGCCCTGGCCGAACGGGGGATGGCCGCGTGACCTGCCCCCGGGGCGCCATCGATCTCGGCGCCTACGCGCTGGGGGTGCTGGAGACCGAGGAGCGGCGCCGGGTCGAGGAGCACCTGGCCGGCTGCGCCCCGTGCCGGGCCGAGCTCGGGGAGCTGCGGGGCCTGCCGGAGCTGCTGGACCGGGTGGACCCCGCCGAGCTGACCGGTCCGCCGCCGCAGCCTCCGCCGGACCTGGCCGACCGGGTCCGGGCGGTGGTGGACCAGGAGGCCCGGCCCGGGCGCCGACGGCGGGTGCTGCTGGTCGCAGCGGCGCTCGTGCTCGCCGTCGCCGCTGCCGTCGGGGTGCTCCTCGCGACCCGCCCGGCCGGTCCGGCGACGCTGACCGCGGTGGCCGGACCCGTGCAGATCAGCGTCACCGCGACCGGGGAGCCCGGCGGCACGGATCTGGACGTGACCGTGACCGGACTGGCCGAGCACACCTACTGCCACCTGTTCGTGGTCGACCGGGACGGCAGCTGGCACGACGCCGGGGAGTGGGCGGCCACCTACGACGGGGAGGGGTGGTACCGCGGCTGGACCGACGTCGACCGGGACGCCCTGGCCGCCGTGGTCCTGCGTGACGGCGCCGGGAACGAGCTGATCCGGGTGGCGGTCCGACCGGTCAGCTCTCGGTGACCTCGGCAGCAAGTGTTGACCACGGTGCCTAAAACGGGGGACGAGGAGCCCTGCCGCCGGATTCCGGCCGTCAGGCTGCCGATGTCCGGGAGCGTGGTGCGGTCGCCACGCCGTCGGCGGCTGTGAGTGCACGCGTGGATCAGCGGGTCTGCCGTGAGATCGTCACACCATGCGGCCGGAGAGCTTCGATGCAGACCTGGCTGGACAGTGGAGTCGTTGGGTCCTTGACCACGGACTGCCGGAGGTCCCTGGCTCCGAGCTGGGTGTCGGCGAGTCTGTGCCGGTCGCCTACTGGATCGGTCCGAGCACGGCGGCGGTGCTGCACATCCGCCGGGTACAAGACGAGGACGACGAGTCCCCGCTCACCGAGACGGACATCGACCTGTTCTGCCTGGTGGATGGGAACTGGGAGACGTGGGGCGGCGGGGGTGGCGGCTGGCCCGAGGAGTCACCACTGGCCCGGTTGGCGGTCCCGCCGAATCACGTGGACCTCGGCGGGATGAACAGCGGTGTAGACGGCGACCGTGGGTGCAAGGCGCTGTGGGGCTCGGTCGGCACCGACGCAGTGATGGCCGAGGTGAGGCAGGCCGGCCAGGTGACGCGTCGTCGTGTCGAGGCGCCGGTTGGCGCGTTCGTGGTGAGCGGCGAGTACACCGAACCGTTCACCGTCCGCGTGCTGAACGCGCATGGCGATGTTCTCGCCGAGGTCGACGAGCCGGCGGGGTTCGATGACGAGTCGCCGTGGCCGTGAGCGGGCGGGTGCGAGGTCGAATCAGCCGGTGCGACTGAACCGGAGCGGACGTTGGCGCTTCGGGGCAACGGGATGGTGTCGCCGCCTTGCGGTGGGGTTGCCGTTGGCGTCGAGGACGGTCACGGCGAGGCTGGCCAGCCGCGCCTGACGCCCGGCAATGAGGTCGGCGCGGGTGGCGAGGACCCGCCAGCCGGGGGCGGTGGCGCTGGAGCGGGTCGCCAGCGCGGTGGTGCAGACGGCCTCTGCGGCGGCAAGGTCGGGTGCGCGTCCGGGCGCGGCGATGGCGGCGGCGTGCGCCTCGGCGATGCGCGGATGGCGGCAGCCGGTCCGCCATGCGTAGCCGGCGAGCTGGGTGGCGCGGGCGGGCTGGCCGTGGTCGCGCCAGAACTCGTAGACGAACCACACCGCCTCGTCGGCCAGGGCCTGGTGACCGGTGCGGGTCCACCGGTCGTAGACGCCGGTGCCGGCCCCGGCGCCGTTGGTGTGCAGGAAGCCCTTCGCCGTGTTCTCGGTCAGGTCGCTGAGCGCGGCACGGGCGAGGTGCCAGCGCCACAGGTCCAGCGGGCACGGCTCGTCGCGGCGGCAGGCTGGGCAGCGGTCCCGGGATGAGCAGCGACCGAGGGCGTCCAGCCGCGCACCCCACTCGGTGTCGAACCGCATCGGCGGGGCGGTCTTGTAGCTGCGCTTGACCGGCGGCAGGGCGGCGAACCGGGGCAGCATCGCGCCGACCAGCGTGGCCGAACCGGCGATGTCGCCGGCGGCGCTCACCTCGTCGAGCACCCCGGCGAGCGTGTGGAGCAGTTCGTCGACGGGCCGGTCGGCGGCGGCCACCCGGTCGGCCAGGTAGCTGCACCGCAGGTTGGCGCACTCGGCGACAGCGGCCCGCCAGGAGGTGAGCGCGCGACGGCCGCCGCGCTGGCCGAGCAGCTGTGCGTGCCCGGCGACGTGGCTGTCGGGCAGCGCCGGAGCCGGGGCGGCGGTCCGCCGGCTTCCCGGGCCGGTCTCCTTGACCGTCGCGGTGGTCGGCGCGTCCATCTCGGCCAGCAGCGCCGCCAGCTGCTCGTGGCCGGCGTCGGCGGCCCGGGAGAGCAGCGCCAGCACCGCGCGGGCGGTGGCCAGCGCGTCCTGCACCGCGTCGTGCGGCGCCGGGTTGGGGGCCTCGCCGAGCGCGGTGAGCAGCTTGTCCAGCGACCGGCCCTCGGGGCGCACGCCGAGGGCGGCGGGCAGTCGGCCCATCGTGTCCAGGACCGGCAGCTCGGGCAGTTCGCGACCGGCCGCGGCCAGCTCCCGGCGCAGCACGCCCACGTCGAACCCGGCCTGGTGCGCGACCAGGACGACCGTCTCGCCGTCACGGGGTTCCAAGTGGGCGAGCAGGGTGTCGGCGACGCTGGCGAAGCCCGGGGCGTCGGCGAGCACGTCGTCGGTGAGGCCGTGCACCTCCGCGGTGCGGTCATCGACCGGGAAACCGGCGTTGACAAGCGTGGACCACGTGCCGGTGATGCGGGCCTCGCGGCAGGTGACCACGCCCAGGCTGACCAGCCGGTGCGGCTGCCCGGGCGGCTGGATCGTCTCGGTGTCGATGACCACCAGCCGCAGCCCGGCCCACAGCGGGGCCGCGGCGACGCTGCGCCGCACCCCGGTGCCGGCGACCAGCGAGTCGCGGCGGCTCACGACAGCCCCCGCTCGGCGGCGAGCGTGGTCAGCAGCGTGGGGTCGCGCAGCGAGGAGTAGCGGCCCGACCGGGGCCGCGGGTCCGCGACCGAGCGCAGCGGCACGGCCCACCCGTTGGCCGGGTCGGTGTCGGCGCGCAGCAGCTCGGCGACCTCGGCCAGGTCGTCGAACGCGCCGTGCGCCCGGGCGACGGCGAGGTCCATCAGGGTGTTGGTCCGCTCGATGTTGCCGAACCCGGACGCGCGCAGCGACAGCATCGGCCGGACCCGGGTGCGGATGAGCCGCTCGAGCGCGCCGGTGGCCAGCGGCACCTGCGGGTGCCGGGCCAGGCTCGGCAGGGCGTCAGCCATCGGGCCCTCGTACTCCTTGCGGCGCTTGGCGATGGCGTCCACCGGCAGTCGCCGCGCCCGCACGATCTCCTCGAACTCCTTCCACCAGGCCCGCCACAGCGCCTCATCGGCCAGGGCGTCCCCGCCCCGGGCGAGCAGCCGTAGGTGTGTGGCGATGTCGCCGGGGAGCTCCTTGCCGGCCGGCCCGGCGACCAGCGCGCCGGGGGTGTCGGCCAGCGCCTCCTTCACCGCCTCGGTCAGGTGCCACACGCTGGGCACGAACACCGTGCCGGCGCTGGCGTAGTGCGCGCGGACGGCGGCCAGCTGACCACGGCCGGCGTCGGCGACGACGAACTCGGGGGCGTAGCCGAGCTCGTCGAACACCAGCCGCCAGGCCGGCGTGTTCGACTTGGCCATCGCCCGCACCAGCCGCAGGTGCGCGACCGGCTCCGGGGCGGGCGGCTCGGTGAACGGGTCGGGGTCGGCCTCCCGGGCGGCGGCCTCGCGCCAGGTCACCTCGGCGGCGACCAGCAGGTAGAACCCGGCGTCCCGGCGCGACTTGCCGGTGGTCCTGTCCCGGGCGTAGACCGGCACGTCGTCCAGCAGCAGTACCTGCGGCCGCCGCACCTCCCCACCAGCCGCCAGCAGGGCGTCGTTGGCCTCCCGCTGCGCCAGCGCTGCGGCTCGCAGCCGCTGCTCCACCGGCGCCCAGACCACCGGGCCGAACGCCTCGACCCAGTCCGCGGCGATGTGCCACACGTCCGGGCTGGCGGTGCTGCGCGGCAGCGGCTTCCGCTTCGGCTCGTCCGGCGGCGCTGGGGTGCTGTGCCGGCCGCGCGCCCTGCCCTCGGCCGTCCGCAACGCCCACCGCGACACGTCGGCGTAGCTCGCACCCATCGCCAGCTGGTCCAACCCGCGGGCCACCACCCGGGTCGGCCAGGCGTGCCGGCGGGCGACCGCGGTGTCACCGTGGTGCACCCCGCGCAGCTGCTCGCACTCCGCGCACGAGCGGTCGGCCTCGTGCACGTGGTCGCGCGGCAGCGCCGGGGTGAACGTGTGCCAGAGGTTCTCGCCGTCGGCGCTCTTCCCGTAGATGCACCGATACCGCTGCCGCGGGTGCGCCGTCCGTTGGCCGTAGGTGCCGAACCGCGCGACCTTGCCGTGCTCGTGGTCCGGGCACGACGGCGGGGCCGACCAGACCGGGCGCAGCCGCCCGTCGGTGCTCACCAGCATCGCGAAGGAGTGCGGGTCTCGCCCCACCGGTCGGCAGTAGTAGCGCCGCTGAACACCGGTAGCGGCCTGCCGGGTGCCCTTCGCGATAACCCGGGACCCAGCGTGCAGCGGGTCAGGGCACGGAACCGCGGGCAGGCGGGCAGGACGACCTCGCCCCCGTGTCGCCACTCACCCCTCCTGTCGCTTGCGCCTGACCAAAATCATCGGCGATCGCACGGACAGGCTTTAGGCACCAACGATCAACACTTGCTGCCGAGGTCAGCTCTCGGTGAGCAGCAGCACCTTGCCGACGTGCTCGCTGGCCTCCACCACCCGGTGCGCCTCGGCCGCGCGGGACATGGGCAGCCGGCGGTCCACGATCGGCCGGACGACGCCCCGCTCGACGTCGGGCCACACGTCGTGCCGCACCGCCGCGACGATCTCCGCCTTCCCCCCGGGGCCCTCGGCCGGCCGGGACCGCAGCGTCGTGGCGTGCACCGCGCCGCGCTTGCGCATCAGCTTCCCGAGGTCCAGCTCGGCCTTCGTGCCGCCCTGCATTCCGATGCACACCAGCCGCCCGCCGGTGGCGAGGACGTCGACGTTGCGGGCCAGGTACTTGGCGCCCATGTTGTCCAGGACGACGTCGACCCCGGCGCCGTCGGTCTCCTCGCGGACCCGCTCGACGAAGTCCTCGTCGCGGTAGTTGATGGACACGTCGGCGCCCAGTTCCCGGCAGACGCCGAGCTTGGCGGGGGTGCCGGCGGTGGTGAGCACCCGGGCACCGGCTCGGGCGGCCAGCTGGATCGCCATCGTGCCGATGCCGCTGGAGCCGCCGTGCACCAGGAAGGACTCGCCGCGGCGCAGGCCGGCCAGCAGGAACACGTTGGACCAGACCGTGCACACGACCTCGGGCAGGGCAGCGGCGGTGGCCAGCTCCACGCCGGCCGGCCGGGGCAGCAGCTGCCCGGCGGGGACGGCGACCCGCTCGGCGTACCCGCCGCCGGCCAGCAGCGCGCACACCTCGTCGCCGACCCGCCAGCCCGTCACGCCGGCGCCCACCTCGCTGACGATCCCGCTGCACTCCAGGCCCAGCACCTCGCTCGCCCCGGGCGGGGGCGGGTAGAGGCCCTGCCGCTGCAGGAGGTCGGCCCGGTTCACCGCGGTCGCGACGACGTCGACGACCACCTCACCCGGACCGCACACCGGGTCGGGGACCTCGCCCCAGCCCATGACCTCGGGACCGCCGGATCCGTCCAGGGTGACCGCGCGCATGCCCCGACCCTAGAAGGACCCCGGTGCCCCCACCGCTCGCGGACTCGCGGGACCGGCCGCGGGGGACGTGCAAGGCAGGTGCAAGCCCGTCACCAGCGTCCCCGGCCACCGTCTGGGCCATGACGACGACGCTCACCGCCCGCCCCGACGCCCCGCCGGCCGTGGTGCCGGACGCCGCTCCCGCCCGGCCCGCCGGCCGCCCCGCGACGGCGCCGCCGGCGGCGGCCCTCTGCCCGATCGAGCTGCGCGCCCTGCGCAGCGGTGCGCGCCTGCTGGCCGATGCGCTCACCGGCATCGCGCTCGACGATCCCTGCGACCGCGACCGGCAGCGCGCCGTCCGGGAGGTGGCCCGTCTCGTGCTCGGCGGCGTGCACGCCGCGGCCGGCCGCCTGGCCGACGGGGACGTCGACGCGGCCGCCGTCCGCGTCCGGGCCGCGCTGGCCACGTTCGGGCACGACGTGAGCGCCGGCGCACCGGCGCTGGCGATGGCGTGCACCGCGCTGGCCGACCGGCTCGACGCGCTCGCGGCGTCGGGTGCCGGGCACGAGCACGGGTGGCGGGCCTCGCCGCTGGTGTGCGAGCGCCGCGTGCGGGCCGCCGCGGGGCTCCCGGCGCGGTCGGTGGTGCCCTGGTTCCTCGACGCGGCGCGGGCGGACGAGCGGATGGCGCTGGTGCGCGACGGCTCGTCCCGCCTGCGCCTGGCCCTGCGGTCCGGCGAGGAGCGCCACCGGCGGACCGTGGCGCTCGTCCGCGGATGAGCGTCCGTGGCGCTCGTCGGCGGATGAGCCGACGCGCACGGCGGCACCACGGGGGCCGCCGGGGCGCGCCGTCGTCCGGCACGGACGCCGGCCGAAAGCGCAGGTCGTCCGCGCTCCCGGCCCCGCCGCGTCAGGCCCGGGCCTTCAGGTCCTTGCGCAGGATTTTCCCGGCCGCCGACTTCGGCACCTGCTCGATGAACTCGACGAACCGGATCTTCTTGTGCGGGGCGACGCGCTCGCTCATGTAGGCCATGACGGCGTCCTCGGTGAGCTCGGAGCCCGGGGTGCGGACGACGAACGCCTTGGGCAGCTCCTCGCCGCTCTCCTCGTCCTTGACGCCGATGACGGCCGCGTCGGCGATCTCCGCGTGGCCGATCAGCACGGCCTCCAGCTCCGCGGGAGCCACCTGGTAGCCCTTGTACTTGATGAGCTCCTTGACGCGGTCGACGACCGTGGACCGGCCGTGCTCGTCGACGACGGCGACGTCGCCGGTGTGCAGCCAGCCGTCCCCGTCGAGGGTGGCCGCCGTGGCGTCGGGGTTGTTGAGGTAGCCCTTCATCACCTGCGGCCCGCGGACCCACAGCTCGCCCCGCTCGCCGGGCGCGGCGTCCTCGCCGGTGGCCGGGTCGATCAGGCGGCACTCGGTGTTCGGCACGGCGTAGCCCACCGACCCCTTCGGCACCTCGTCGGCGACGCCCGGCGGCTCCTTGCCGTGGTCGGGCGTGGTGTGCGAGACGGGGGAGAGCTCGGTCATGCCGTAGCCCTGCGCCACCGTCACGCCGTCGGGGTTCCCCTTGCGCAGCCGCTCCTGGGCGGCGTTGGCCAGCCCCTCGTCCAGCGGGGCCGCGCCGGACAGGATCGACGTCAGCGACGACAGGTCGAACTGGTCGACCAGCGGGTGCTTGGCCAGGGCCAGCAGGATCGGCGGCGCCACGAACGCCCGGGTGATCTTCTGGTCCTGCATCGTGCGGAGGAAGTCCTCCAGGTCGAAGCGCGGCAGCGTCACCACGGCCCCGCCCCACGCCAGACCCTGGTTCATCAGGACCGTCAGGCCGTAGATGTGGAAGAACGGCAGGACGGCGATGATCCGCTCGTCCTCGCCCAGGGCGATCAGCGGGCGGCACTGGGCGACGTTGGCCACCAGGTTGCGGTGGGTCAGCATGACGCCCTTGGGCAGCCCGGTCGTCCCGCTGGAGTAGGGGAGCGCGACCAGGTCCTCGGCCGGGTCGATGTCCACCTGCACCGAGGGCGCCTCGCCGCCGAGCAGGTCGAGCATGCCGGCGTGGCCCTCCATGCCGTCGAGGACGATCACCTCGTCGACCGGGGACTTCTCCACGGCCGCGCCCGCACGGTCCATGAACAGCGAGATCGTGATGAGGACCTTCGCCCCGGAGTCCTTCAGCTGGAAGGCGATCTCGTCGGGCGTGTACAGCGAGTTGATCGGCGACATGACGCAGCCCGCGGCGGCGATGCCGTGGAACACCACCGGGAACCAGGGGGTGTTCGGGCAGAAGACGGCGACGACGTCGCCCTTGCGCAGGCCGCGCGCGTGCAGGTTCGCCGCGACGCGGTCGACGTACGCGGCCAGCTGACCGTGGGTGATGATGTCGCCCTTGAGCCCGTCGATCAGGGCGGGGGCGTCGGGCCGCTCGCGGCCGGCCGCCAGGACGAACTGCGGCACGGACAGGTCCGGGATCTCGACGTCGGGATACGGGCTCCGCAGGGCCACGTGGCCTCCTCTTCCTGTGCAGGTGTGGCGTCAGTCTCACACCGCTGACGCTCCGTGGCCCACGCGGGTTCCCGATCGCCTAGCGGGGCCAGAGGACCGACTGGGTGCAGCGGAACAGCGCCAGCGTCCGGTCGCCGGCGGTGACGACGGCGTCCCACACCTGCGTCGTCCGCCCGGCGTGCGCGTTGGTGGCCACGCAGTCCAGCCGCCCCTCCCGGGCGGTGCCCAGGTGGTTGCTCTTCAGCTCGATGGTGGTGAAGCCGGTGGCCCCCTCCGGCAGCAGCGCGCGGGTGGGCAGCCCGCAGCTGGTGTCGGCGAGGGTGACGACGGTTCCGGCGTGCAGGTAGCCGTTGGGGGCCAGCAGCTCGGGGCGGACGTCGAGGTGGCTGGTCAGCCGACCGCGCTCGTGGGTGTCGACCACGATGCCCAGCAGCCCCGGCAGGGTGCCCGGGAGGAGGGCGTTCAGCTCGTCGGCGGTGAGGAACCCGGTGGCGGACACGACCGGGAACCTAGCTCCGGCCCGGCCGGGCGGCCGCACCGAGGCACTGCCGCGTTCCCGGTCCGGGTGCCGCGTCGCAGCGCGGCACCGGAGTCCGCGACGCGGCAGTGCCGCCGTGCGGGAGGCCGGGACCCCCCGCCCTCAGGCCAGGCCGCGGACCGTCCGGACGGGCGGCCGGTCGCCGCGGATCGACGCCACCATGTCCAGCGTCTGACGGGTGGGGGCGACGTCGTGCGCGCGGAACACCCGCGCTCCCAGCCAGGCGCTGACGGCGGTCGTCGCCAGGGTGCCGGTCAACCGCTGGTCCAGGACGACGTCGAGGGTCTCGCCGACGAAGTCCTTGTTGGACAGCGCCACGAGCACCGGCCAGCCGGTGCCGACGAGCTCGCCCAGCCGGCGGGTGGCCTCCAGCGAGTGCCGGGTGTTCTTGCCGAAGTCGTGGCCGGGGTCGACCAGGACCCGCTCGGGGTCCACGCCGGCGGCCACGGCGGCCTGCGCCAGCGCCGTCGTCCGCGCGACGATGTCGGCGACGACGTCGTCGTAGGCCACCCGGTGCGGCCGGGTACGCGGCGGCAGCCCGCCGGCGTGGGTGCAGACGATCCCCGCGCCGGCCTCGGCGGCGACGACGGCGAGCTCCGGGTCGACCCCGCCCCAGGCGTCGTTGACCACGTCGGCGCCGGCGGCCAGCACCTCGCGGGCGACCTCGGCCCGCCAGGTGTCGATGGAGATCGGCAGCGTCGGGTGCGCGGCGCGGATGGCTGCCACGAGGTCGACGGTGCGGCGGATCTCCTCCGCGGCGTCGACCTCCTCGCCCGGCGCGGCCTTGACCCCGCCGACGTCCACCATGTCCGCGCCCTCGGCGACCACCCGGTCCACCCGCTCGACGGCCCGGGCCAGCTCGTAGGTGGCGCCCCGGTCGTAGAACGAGTCCGGCGTGCGGTTGACGATCGCCATGACGACCAGGTGGCCGTCGGGCACGTCGAGCGAGCCGATGCGGAGCAACCCGTTCCTCCCTCGCCCGAGCCGGTGTGGTGGAGTTCGCCAACGTAGTCGAGTCGGAGGGACGGGACAGATGGCGCAGACGGTTGTCGAGGGCATCGAGGGCGTGCAGGGCCTCGTCGGCCAGCACATGGGCTACAGCGAGTGGGTGACCGTCACCCAGGAGCAGGTGAACCAGTTCGCCGAGGCCACCGGTGACCACCAGTGGATCCACGTCGACCCCGAGCGGGCCAAGGCCGAGAGCCCGTTCGGCGGGCCGATCGCGCACGGCTACCTGACGCTGTCGCTGGTCCCGAGCCTGCTCCCGCAGATCGTGGACATGCAGGGCTTCCGGATGGGCGTGAACTACGGCACCGAGAAGGTGCGCTTCCCCTCGCCGGTGCCGGTGGGGGCCCGGGTGCGCGCCGGCGCGACCCTCGCCGCGGCCACGCCGTTCGACGGCGGCATCCAGGTGAACATCGACGTCACGATCGAGATCGAGGGCGGCAGCAAGCCGGCGATGGTCGCGACCGTCGTCTACCGCCGCTACCTCTGAACGGTGTGGAGGAGATCCGTGGGAGTGACGCCCACGGATCTCCTCCACACCGTCACACCAGCGCCTGGTGGACCAGCGAGCGCAGGTAGGGCCGGATCGGCAGCGTGCTCGAGGGCAGCAGCTGCGTGTAGAAGGTGACCGTCAGGTCCTCGACCGGGTCCACGAAGAACGTCGTGGACGCCGCCCCGCCCCAGCTGTACTCGCCGGGGCTGGCGACGACGCCGTAGCGGACCGGGTCGATCACCATCGAGAAGCCGAGCCCGAAGCCGACCCCGCGCAGCGGCGTCTCGGCGTACAGCGGTCGGCCGAAGGTCTCCAGGTCCTGGCCGCCGGGCAGGTGGTTGCGGACCATGTGCGCCAGCGTCCGCGTGCCCAGCACCCGACCGCCGTCGTACGCGCCGCCGCGGCGCAGGCACTCGACGAAGCGCAGGTAGTCGGCCGCGGTCGAGACGAGCCCGCCACCGCCGGAGAGGAACGCCGGCTTCCGGTGCGCGGCGGCGCCGGCCGCCTCGAGCGGCGCGAAGGTGGGCTCCGGCTCGCCGGGGACGGCGCCGTAGAGCACCGCCAGCGAGTCGGGGTCGTCGCCGGGGCGGAGCCCGAACGAGGTCTCGGTCATGCCCAGCGGGGTGAACACCCGCTCGGCGAACACCTCGTCCAGGGGCTTGCCGGCCCAGATCTCGACCAGCCGGCCGAGCACGTCGGTGGAGACGCCGTAGTTCCACTCGCTGCCCGGCTGGAACACCAGCGGCAGCTCCGCCCACTGCCGGCAGACCTCGGCCGAGTCGGCGCCCGGCGGGGTGCCGAAGCCGTGCTCGGCGGCGCGGTACATGGCGTCGACCGGGTGCGCCTCGTGGAAGCCGTAGGTGAGCCCGGAGGTGTGGGTGAGCAGGTGCCACACGCGGATCGGCTCGACCTGCGGGGCGGTGACCGGTCGGGTCGCCGAGCCGGCCACGTAGACGCGGGTCCCGGCGAACTCCGGCAGCCAGCGGCTGATCGGGTCGGTCAGCTGGAAGGCGCCCTCCTCGTACAGCGACATCGCCGCCACCGAGGTGATCGGCTTGGTCATCGAGTAGATGCGCCAGCGGGTGCCGTCGGTGACCGGCAGGCCGCGCTCGACGTCCCGCCGGCCGGAGCGGCCCACGTGCGCCAGCCGCCCGTGCCGGGCGACCGTCACGAGGAAGCCGGGCAGGCGGCCCTCGTCGACGAACCGGGCCAGCCGGTGGTCCAGTCGGGACAGCCGTGCGGCGTCGAGGCCCACCTCGGCGGGGTCGGCGTCCACCGTCAGCTCCGTCACGCGGTCTCCCTCCGCACGCCGTCGTCCTCCCTCACCGCGGCGCGTCCTCCCCCACCGTGTGCGGTGGGGGAGGACGACGCACGTCGGCCCCCGTGCCGGGGCCCGCCGCGAGCGTGCGAGCGGTGGGGAGCACGGGGGTCCTCACTCAGACCGGGACGCTGCTGGCGGCCTTCTTGAGGTTCGAGCCGGCGGACACCTTGACGGTGTTCGCGGCCGGGATCTCGATCGACTCGCCGGTCTGCGGGTTGCGGCCGGTGCGGGCGGAGCGCTGCGAGCGCTCGACGGTCAGCAGGCCGGAGATGGTGACCTTGTCGCCGCGGGTGATGGCGTCGACGAGCTCCTCCTGGAGCCCGGCGAGCACCGAGTCGACGGTCGCGGAGGGCACGTCGGCGCGCTTGGCGATGGCAGAGACGAGTTCGGCCTTGTTCACGGGGGTCCTCTCGAGTGGGGTGTGGCCGGCACCGGTGTCGGCGTCCGGTCGGTACGGACGGTTCCGTCTCCTCGCCGGACGAGCCGGGAGTGGCGGACCGGGAGCGCACGTTGCCATGTCTGCCCGGAATCCCGCCACTGTGGGGGGTCCGCAGGGGGTGCGCGGGGGATGCGCAGCCCCGCAGGTCACAGCCGTCCCAGGGCGTCGGGGCACACCCCCACCTACGGTGGGCGGGTGCCCCAGCTGCCCCGGACCGACCTCGTCGTCGGCGACCTGTGCCTCGGTGCCAACGTCTTCGGGTGGACGGCGGACGAGCCGACGTCGCACGCCCTGCTCGACCGGTTCGTCGACGCGGTGCCCGGCACGCAGCTGGCCATGGTCGACACCGCCGAGATGTACGGCGACGGCCGGTCCGAGCAGATCCTGGGAGCGTGGCTGGCGGCCGGCGGGCGGCGCGACCGGGTGGTCGTGGCGACGAAGGCCTCACCGGGCCGCAAGGAGCGCCCGCTGTCGGCCGCCGAGATCCGGGCCGCCGCCGAGCGCTCGCTGGCCAACCTGCGCACCGACCGGATCGACGTCTACTACGCCCACTACGACGACGACGGCACGCCGCTGGAGGAGACGCTGCAGGCCTTCGACGACCTCGTGCAGGCCGGCACGGTCCGCTACGCCGCGGCGTCCAACTACTCCGCGGCCCGGCTCACCGAGGCGCTGGACACCGCGGAGCGGCTCGGCGTGACCGGCTACGTGGCGCTGCAGCCGCACTACAACCTGGTGGAGCGGGCGGTCTACGAGGACGGCCTGCGCGACGTCGTCGCCGGCGCCGGACTGGGCTGCTTCCCCTACTTCGGGCTGGCCAAGGGCTTCCTCACCGGCAAGTACCGGGCGGGGGAGCGGGTCGACTCGCCGCGGGCGCGGGGTGCGGCCGCCTACGTCGGCGAGCGGGGCGACCGGGTGCTCGAGGCGCTGGCGCAGGTCGCCGGCGCGCACGGCGTCCCCCCGGCCGCGGTGGCCCTGCGCTGGCTGGCCGACCTGCTGCCGATGCTCGACCTCGCGCTCACCGACGAGGAGCGCACGCTGCTGACCGACGCGTCGGCCTGAGCGGAGTGGGGGGGGGGGGGGGGGGGGGGGGGGGGCCGCCGCCGCCCCGCCCCCCCCCCCCCGCCCCGCCCGCGCGCCCCGCCCCCCCGCCCCCCCCCCCCCCCCCCCCCCCCCCCCCCCTCCGCTCAGGAGGCGCCGGCCAGGTCCTCGACGCGCAGCAGGCCGACCACCGCGCCGCGGGCGTCGGTGCAGACGACGGGGTCGAAGCGCTGGCCCGGTGAGCGGGTCAGGGCCCGCTGCAGGGTCTGGCGGACGTCGGCGTCGGGCGGCACCCGCAGCGACACCGGCGCGGTGTAGCACTCCCCGGTCCGCGGGTCGCCCAGCCGCAGGGCGAGGGGCTCGCCGTCGTCGGTCACGAGGACGGCGGGCGGGATCCCGGGTACCGCGTCGCCGGCGGCCACCTGGCGCACGGGGCGGACCAACCCGGCCACGCTGTCGGTCAGCCGGGCGCGGGCGACGTGCGCGCGGACCAGCCGCTCCACCTCCGGCGCCAGTGGCCGGAACTGCGGCGCGGGCCGGCCCAGCAGCCACCCCTGGGCCAGCGGGGCGCCCAGCCGGGTGAACGCGGCGAGCTCGGCCGGGGTCTCGATGCCCTCGGCCAGCAGCCGGGCGTCGATCCGGCCGGCGAAGTCGCCCACCATCTCGGCCAGGGCCAGCCGGGCGGGGTCGCCGTCCACGTCGCTGACCAGCGACCGGTCGAGCTTCACCAGCTGCGGGCGAACCGAGGTCAGCACCCGCAGCCCCCAGTAGCCGCTGCCGGCGTCGTCCAGGGCGATCAGCGCGCCACGGGCCCGCAGGAGGTCGACCTGGCGGCGCAGTTCGGGGACGTCGTCGACCACGGCGTGCTCGGTGAGCTCGACGACGACCCGCCGCAGGTCGGGCACGGAGTCCAGCGCCGCCCCGACGACCGGGGTGCCGAGCAGGTGCGGGCTGACGTTGACGGTGAGGAACGTGTCCGGCGGCAGGTCGACGCGGGCGGCCAGCGCCTTGTGCAGCGCCAGGGCCTCGAGCTCCGGGCCGACGCCGGCGTCGTGCGCCGCGGCGAACCACACCTCGGGGGAGGCGGTGCCGGGGAACCGGGAGAGCGCCTCGTAGCCGGCCACCCGGGCGGCGGCGAGGTCGACGATCGGCTGGAACACCAGCGTCAGGTCGTCGGGGTCGGCGAGCAGGGGACGGCAGTCGGGCAGCAGCGTGCTGCAGGAGCGGATCGCCGTCATGCCGTCCCATCGGACCGTGCGGCCCGGCGGTTGACCGCGGCCCGGGTGCGCCCACCCGAGCGGGGGAGGACCGCGGCGCGCGTCGGACGATCTCGTTCCGCCCCCGCGTGCCAGCATGGTGCGAGTCGCGGCCGGGGGGCGGCCGCGGAGGCTGCACCGAGGAGGAGTCGTGGCCGGCCCGGCGTCCCTCCCCGACCCGCTGGCCGACCCGCACCGGATCGCAGCCGCCCGCCGGCTGGCCGTCGAGGTGTCGGGGCCCGCGGCCTTCGACCGGCTCTCCGGCCTGGCCGCGCGGCTGCTGGGGGCCGCCCGGGCCACGGTCACCCTCTACACCGACCGGGAGACCGTCGTCGGCGGCCACGGCCTGCCGGCCGGCGCCGTGGGCGGGCGGGCGCTGCTCACCGGGCCGCTGTCGGCCCTCACCGTCGGCTCCGGCCGCCCGCTGGTGGTCCCCGCCGCCGCCGCCGACCCCCGGGTGGCGGCGATCCCCGCCGTCGCCTCCGGCGAGGTGGCCGCCTACCTCGGTGTGCCGCTGGTCTCGGCCTCGGGGTTCGTCGTCGGCGTCCTCGCCGTCCACGACGCGACGCCGCGGCGCTGGCCGGAGGACGGCGGCGCGCTGCTCGAGGAGCTGGCCGCCTCCGTCGTCGCCGAGCTGGAGCTCTCCGCCGCCCGCTCCGCCATCGGCACGACCGCGGCCCGGCTCGACATCGCGCTGGAGGCCAGCGGCGTCGGCATCTGGGAGCGCGACCTGCGCACCGGGACCGTGTCGTGGGACGAGCGGTGCGCGGCCATCTTCGGTCGCGACGTCGCCCTCGCCGACGGCGACCTGGACGAGGTGCTGCGGTCCGGCGTGCACCCCGACGACCTGGCCGCCGTCCGGGAGGCGATGACCCGGGCCGACGCCGGCAGCGGCGAGTACTCCCTGGAGTCGCGGGTGATCCGGGCCGACGGGTCGGTGCGCTGGACGGTGTCGCGCGGCCGGGCGGTGCGCGACGTCCGCGGCGAGCGGGTGCGCATGGTCGGCACGATCCTCGACGTCACCGAGGCGCGCGCGGAGTCCGAGCGGCGGATGGCCGCCGTCCAGCGCGCCGGGGCGATCGCGGAGGTCGCGGCCCAGATGGCCGGCGCGACCGCCGTCCCCGAGCTGGCCGAGGTCGCGCTGCGGGGTGCGGCCGTGCTGGGCGCGTCGGCCGGCGGCCTGACCGTCCGGGAGCCCGACGGCGGCCTGCGGCTGCACCTCACCCGGCGGCCGCCCGGCACCGTCGCCGACGCGGCCGGCGGACGGCCGCCCGTCGAGGGCGTCGTCCTGCCCTCGGGGACCGACCTGCCCACCGGGCACGCCGCCGAGACCGGCGAGCGGCTGCTGTTCGCCGACCGCGCCGCGGCCGAGGCCCGCTTCCCCCGGCTGGCCGAGATCAACGACGTCCTGGGCACGCAGGCGCTGGCCGCGCTGCCGCTGCGGGTGGAGGGTCGGCTGCTCGGCAGCTACGTCGTCGTCTGGGACACGCCGCACGGCCTCGCCGACGAGGACGTCGACCTGCTGGAGGCGCTGGCCGCGCAGATCGCCCTGAGCGTCTCCCGGCTACGGGCCGACGCCGAGCGGGACGCGGCCAACCGGCGGCTGCAGCTCCTCGCCGACGTCGGCCGGGTCCTCTCCGGCGACCTGGACATCTCGAGGCAGGTGGCGCAGCTGGCCGAGCTCGTCGTGCCGGCCCTGGGAGACTGGTGCTGGCTGGTGGTCACCGACGACCAGGGCCGGATGCAGCAGCTGGCCTCGGCGCACCGGGACCCCGCGCGCGCCGCGGAGCTGGCCGACTACGTGTACGCCATGGTGGCGGTGATGAGCGACGAGGCCACGGCGCGCGTGGTCACCCGCACCGGCCGGCCGCTGGTCCTGCCGCACATCGACGCCGCCCGCATCCACCGCGCCCTGCCCGACCCCGCGACCCGCCGGGCGCTGGAGCGGCTGGACATGGAGGGCGGCGCGGTGGTGCCGCTGGTCGCCCGCGGTCGCACGATCGGTGCGCTCGGCCTGTTCAACGGCCCCGAGCGCGGCCCGCACGACGCCGCCGAGGTGGAGGCGGCGGTGGAGGTGGGCCGCCGGGCCGGGCTGGCGCTGCACTCGGCGCGGCTGTTCGCCCAGCAGCGCGACCTCGCCGACGCGCTGCAGCACAGCATGCTCACCGCCCCGCCGGAGGTGGCCGGGTGCCGGATCGTGGTGCGCTACGTGCCCGCGGCGGCCGGCGCCGAGATCGGCGGCGACTGGTACGACGCGTTCCCGCAGGAGGACGGGACGACGGTGCTGGCCATCGGCGACGTCGTCGGGCACGACCGGCACGCCGCGGCGGCCATGGGGCAGGTGCGCGGGCTGCTGCGCGGCATCAGCCACTCCAGCGGGGCGCCCCCGGCCGAGGTGCTCACCCGGCTGGACCGGGCGATGGCGGGCCTGGCGCCCGAGGTCATGGCCACGGCCGTCGTGGCCCGGCTGGAGCGCCCGGCCGGGCTCCCGCCGGGCGCGGTGCAGCTGTGCTGGGCCGACGCCGGCCACCCGCCGCCGCTGGTGGTGTCCCCGGACGGCGACGTCCGGGTGCTGGACGCGCCGGGGGAGCTGCTGCTCGGCGTGGACGGGTCGGCGCCGCGCACGGAGAGCCGCGTCGTCCTGCCGGCCGGGAGCACCCTGCTGCTGTACACCGACGGCCTCGTGGAGCGCCGCGACCGCGACCTCGACACCGGTACCGCGCAGCTGGCCGCGGTGCTGCGGGAGTCGGCCGGGCTCGCGCTCGACGAGCTGTGCGACCGCGTGCTGGAGCGGCTGTTCCTGCCCGACGCCGAGGACGACGTCGCCCTGCTGGCCCTCCGCGTCGACCCCTGACCCCTCGACGAGATCTGCACACTCGTCGGCATCAGGCCCTGATGCCGACGAGTGTGCAGATCTCGTCAGAGGGCGGCGACCTCGTAGGTGTGGCCGGCCGCGCGGAGGCGGTCGACCAGCACGTCGCCGAGGGCGGTGGCGGGCGTGAGGCAGCCGGCGCGGGCGGGCAGCCGGTCGCCGTCCAGCGCCAGGGCCAGCGCGCTCTCCCCGAGCATGACCGCCGTCGCCTTGTAGCCCGGGTCGCCCTGTCCCGCCGCCGTCGCGCGGTACCGGCGGCCGGACTCCGTGGTCGCGTCGACGGTCATCCGGAAGAAGCCGCGCTCCCGGGTCTGCTCGGACGGCCCGCTGCCAGGGCCGGGCAGCACCTTGTCGAGCAGCGCGCGGGTCGGCCCGAACGACATCGCGCCCAGCGCGCCCGCCAGCCCCGCCGTCACGCCGATCGCGGTGGCGGCGCCGGTCAGGCCGCGGCCGGCGCCCATCACCTCGCCGTAGCGCAGGCCGGGGCCGTAGGACCAGTCCTGCAGCGCGTTGCTGCGGCGCACCACCCGGGTGTTGTACGAGGCCATGACGAACGGCGCGGTCCAGCGGCCCTCCCCGTCCCGGGCCGGCGGCGCGGCGTCCGGCGGCTGCTTCGTGCCGGGCTCGGCGGAGCGGTCGGGGCTCAGCGCGAACGGGTCACCGACCACACGGCGCAGCGAGCGGTCCAGGCCGACGGCCTCCACCTGGGCGCGCATCGAGTCGATCGTGCCCCCGCTGAGCCCGCCGCGTGCGGTGGCCACCAGCCGGACGTCGGTCAGGCCGCCGGCGCCGTCGGCCCGCGCGCGCTCGGCCAGCAGGTGCACCGAGAGGTCGGAGGGGATGGAGTCGTAGCCGCAGGAGTGCACGATCCGGGCGCCGGACTGCTTCGCCGGGGCGTCGGCGCGGGCGATCGCGTCCCGGTGGAAGAGCACCTCGCCGGTCAGGTCGGCGTAGTGGGTGCCGGCGCGGGCGCACGCCTCGACCACCGGCAGGCCGTACCGGGCGTAGGGGCCTACCGTCGTCGCCAGCACCCGCGTGCCCTCGGCCAGCGCGGCGACCGCCGCCGGGTCGGTCGAGTCGGCCTCGACCAGCGGCCAGTCCCGCGCCGCCTCCGGCAGCCGGGAGCGGACGGCGGCCAGCCGGTCGGCCGAGCGCCCGGCGAGGGCGATCCGCAGGTCGGCGGGGGCGGCCCCGGCGAGATAGGCGGCGAGCAGTTCCCCCACGAAGCCGGAGGCGCCGTAGACGACGAGGTCGTGCGTGCGGTCGGGCATGCGGTCCATCCTCACCGAGCCCCGCGCCGACCGCCCTCCGGTGGCCGGCGGCGGCGTCGCCACCGGATGCGGCCCAGGTGCGTCCGGGCCCGGTGCGGGAGGTCGACGGCGACCGGTGCCTCCCAGCCGCGCCACACCGACAGCACCCGCAGCGCCGCGACCAGGACGATGACGATCGCGGCCACCGGCAGCGGCGGCAGCCCGGCGGGTCCGGCGAGCACCGTGAGCGCGGCCGCGCCGATCAGCGCGGCCACGGCGTTGTAGGGCCCCGGCTGCACGATGTCGGCGCGCTGGGCCAGCAGCACGTCGCGGATCACGGCCCCGCCGACCGCCGTCAGCGTGCCGATGAACATCACCGACGCGTTGGGCAGCCCTGCCAGCTGGGCCTTCTGCGCCCCGATGACGGTGAAGAAGCCGAGCGTCACGGCGTCGAGGACGACGAGCAGGCCGGTGAGGCGGGAGAGCCAGCCGGAGAAGAAGAAGGTGACCATCGCGGTGACGGCCACCGTGGGCAGGTAGGCCTCGTTGGTCAGCGCGACCGGCGGCCCCTCGGCCAGCAGGACGTCGCGGATGAGCCCGCCGCCGAGCCCGCCGCTGATCGCCAGCAGCAGGACGCCGGAGACCGCGAACCCCTCGCGGGCGGCGAGCAACCCGCCGGTCAGCGCGCCGACGACGATCGCGGCCAGGTCGACCGCCTGTGGCACGCGCAGGGTCTCCGCGGCCGCGGCGAGGGTGCTCACGCGGCCCATCCTCGGGTGGGGCGGGCCGGCGTCGGCCCCCGCCGCGCGCGCCGCCACCCGGACGGGGCACTCGGTCTCTGGCGGCACGCCGGCGGGGAGGAGGAGCGTGCCGGGGGTCCGGAGCGGGGGGAGGAGCACCAGGGGAGCGACGTCATGGAACTCATCCGGCCCACCGACGGGCGCTACGACGAGCTGCGCGCCGTGTTCAACGCCGGGATCGACCGCCGGCCGGCGGTCATCGCCCGGTGCGCGACGCCGGACGACGTCGCCGACGCCCTGCGCCTGGCGCGAGAGCAGGGGCTCGCGGTCGCCGTCCGCGCCGGCGGCCACTCGGTCGCCGGGTTCAGCGTCAACGACGGCGGGCTGGTGGTCGACGTCCGGCCGATGCAGGACGTCGCGGTCGACCCCGGCGAACGCACGGTGACCGTCGGCGCCGGCGTCACCTGGGGCCGGTTCGACCGGGCCACCCAGGAGCACGGCCTGGCCACCACCGGCGGGCGGGTGTCGACGACGGGGGTGGCCGGGCTGACCCTCGGCGGCGGCTCCGGCTGGCTGGAACGGCGCTACGGCCTGACCTGCGACAACCTGCGCTCGGTCGACCTCGTCACGGCGGCGGGGGAGCGGCTCACGGCGAGTGCCACGGAGGAGCCCGATCTGTTCTGGGCGCTGCACGGCGGCGGCGGCAACTTCGGCGTCGCCACGTCGTTCACGTTCGACCTGCACCCGCTGGGGCCGACGGTGCTCGCCGGTCTCCAGCTGTGGCCCGGCAGCGTCGGCCGCGACCTGGCGCTGGCGTTCCGCGACCTGATGGAGACCGCCGACGAGCGGCTGGGCAACGCCCTGGTCTTCCTCACCGGTCCGCCCGAGCCGTTCGTGCCCGAGCACCTGCAGGGCACGACGCTGGCCGCGATCGCGCTGCTGTGGGCCGGGGATGTCGACGACGGGATGGAGGCCACCCGCCCCTTCCGCGAGCTGCGGCCGGAGGTCGACCTCGTCGCACCGATGCCCTACGCCGACTTCCAGTGCATGATCGACGACCCGCCGGGGCTGCGGCAGTACTGGAGCGGGGACTACCACGACGCCATGCCCGACGACGCCGTCGACGTCTTCGTCAAGTACGGCGCCGACCGGGTGTCGCCGCTGACCCAGCAGCTGATGGTCGCGTGGGGCGGGGCGATCGCCAGGGTGCCCGACGACGCGACCCCGCTGAGCCACCGATCGGCGCGGTGGGTGACCCATCCGTTCGCCACCTGGTCGGACCCGGTCGACGACGCCGCCAACGTGGAGTGGGTGCACGCGTTCCGCCGCGACGTCGCCCGCTACACCAACGGCGGCACCTACCTGAACTTCATCGGGGCCGAGGGGCAGGACCGGATCCGGGCGGCCTACGGCGACGCCAACCACGCCCGGCTGCAGCAGGTGAAGCGCCGCTACGACCCGGAGAACACCTTCCGCGGCAACCAGAACATCCAGCCGGCCTGACGGGAGTCGCCTCCCCCGCCGGAATGGCCATTCCGGCGGGGAGGCGACTCGACGGGGGGCCGGCTACTGGCCCGGGGGGACGTCGACCGAGGTGGCGGTGTCCCCGGGCGGCGTGCTGCCCGTCGCGGCGCGCAGCTCGGCGTCCCGGGCGGCCATGGCCTCCTGCCGGCCGGCCTCCTCGTCGAGGATCGCCGCGTTCTTCCACGCCGCGGGGATGGCGAACGCGTCGACGAGCGTCACCAGGTGCGGCCGCAGCTCCCGGAGCAGCTGGTTCACCGTTGCCGTCAGGGCCTTCGAGCGCGCCGGGGTCAGCTGGCCGTGCTCGAGGAACCAGCCCTTGTCGGCCTCGATCGTCGTGAGCGCGTACAGGTCGCAGACCGACGACAGCAGCGCCCGCGCGCCGGGGTCGGCAGCCCGCTCGACGCCGGCAACGAAGGCCTCCAGCACGATCCGGTCGATGTGGGTCTGCGCGGTGCGCAGCACGTGGTCCTGCACGTCGTTGAACATGTCGAAGGGCTCCATGCCCTCGGTCTCGGAGTTGCGGCGCAGCCGGCGGATCGCGCCCTCGAGCGTGTGCTTCTCCCGGAACTCGAAGAGCTTCAGCTGCCACCCGCGGTCCAGCAGCGGCACCTCCTCGTCGCGGCCGGGGACGGCGTCCACCAGCCGGGCGATGAGGCCGCGGGCCGCCGTGCGCTCCAGCACCGTCTCGCGCACCAGGTCGGCGAAGAAGGACACCCTGCCCCAGCCGTCCAGCGAGCCGAAGGCGTCGCGGTAGCCGGTGAGCAGGCCCTTGGCCACCAGCTGCAGCAGCACCGTGTTGTCGCCCTCGAACGTGCTGAAGACGTCGGTGTCGGCCTTGAGCTGCGGCAGCCGGTTCTCGGCCAGGTAGCCGGCGCCGCCGCACGCCTCGCGGCACATCTGGATGGTGCGGGTCGCGTGCCAGGTGTTGGCCACCTTGAGCCCGGCCGCCCGCGACTCCAGCTCGCGCTGGGCGGCCTCGTCCACCTCCTCGCCGTGCTCGTGCACCGCGGTCTGGACGTCGTGCATGGTGCCGACCAGCTCCTCCTGCGCGAAGTGCAGCGCGTAGGAGGTCGCCAGCGCCGGCAGCAGCTTGCGCTGGTGCACCAGGTAGTCGTTGATCACGATCTCCCGGTCACGTCCCGGAGCGGCGAACTGGCGGCGCACCTCGCCGTAGCGGACGGCGATGTCCAGCGCCATCTTGGTCGCCGACCCGGCCGAGCTGCCGACGCTCACCCGACCGCGGACCAGCGTCCCGAGCATGGTGAAGAAGCGGCGGGTCTCGTTCTCGATGCTCGAGGTGTAGGTGCCGTCGGGGGCGACCTGGCCGTAGCGGTCCAGCAGCATGTCGCGCGGAACGGTCACGTGGTCGAAGCTCAGCCGCCCGTTGTCCACGCCGAGCAGGCCGGCCTTCGGCCCGTCGTCCCCGATGGTCACCCCCGGCATCGGGGCACCCCCGGCGTCCCGGATCGGGACCAGCCAGGCGTGAACACCGTGGTTGCGGCCACCGGTGACGAGCTGGGCGAAGACGACGGCCATCCGGCCGTCCTGCGCGGCGTTGCCGATGTAGTCCTTGCGCGCGGCCTGGTGGGGGGTGTGCAGGTCGAACGTCTGCGTCGCGGGGTCGTACGTGCAGGTGGTGCGCAGCTGCTGGACGTCGGAGCCGTGCCCGGTCTCGGTCATGGCGAAGCAGCCGGGCAGGGCGAAGCTCATGATGTCGGGCAGGTACGCGTCGTGGTGCCGCTTGGTGCCGAGCAGCTGGACGGCGCCGCCGAACAGCCCCCACTGGACGCCGGCCTTGACCATCAGCGACAGGTCGCCGAAGGCGAGCATCTCGATCGAGGTCACCGAGCCGCCGGCGTCCGCCTCGCCGCCGTACTCCTTGGGGAAGCCGAGGCCCACCCGGCCCGTGCCGGCCAGCTTCGCGGCCAGCCGGCTGATCCGGTCGCGGGCCTCCTGCATCGACTCGCCGTAGACCGGCGCGTACTCCGGGTCGCCGAGCTGCTCGCGCGCGTCGCGCCGGACGTGCGACCAGCGGCCGTCGAGCACCTCCTGCAGGCGGGCCGGGTCGACGCTTCGGGGCAGGGACTGGGTCACTGGTCCTCCTGGGACTCGGGGCCGGGGGCCTCGGGGACGGCGGGGACGGGGTCGGCGGGGCGGGTGCCCGGGAGCACACCGGCGAGGCCGGCCCAGGCGAGCTCGGTGAGGTGGGCGGCGAGATCCGCCCGGACCATGGGTCGCTCGGCGGCCAGCCACCAGTCGGCGGCCGAGCGGACCAGGCCCACGAGGCCGTGGCCCCACGGCCCGGCCGGTGCCGGGTCACGGCCGGCGGCGGTCAGCGCGGCGGCCACCAGGGCGGCCGCCTGGTTCCCGACGAGGTCGGACAGCGTGGTGATCGGATCGGCGTCGACGGGCCGGTCCAGCAGCGGGTGCTGGACGACGAAGCGGTAGAGCTCCGGATCGGCCTCGAGGAAGGCGAGGTAGGTCTCCACGGCCGCGGCGACCATCGACCGCGGGTCGCTGCTGCTGGTCATCGCCTCGCGCAGCCGTGCGGTCAGCTGGTCGGCGACCCGGGTGCAGACCGCGACGTAGAGCTCGCCGCGGTCGGCGAAGTGCCGGTAGACGACGGTCTTGCTGGTGCCGGCCGCGGCGGCGATCTCGTCCATGCCGACCCCGGCGCCGTGCCGGGCGACGGCGGCCAGCGCGGCGTCGACGAGCTGCTCCCGGCGGGCGCGCCGGTGCTCGTCCCAGCGGGAGCTGCGCCGGTCCCGGCCCGCCGTCTTCCCGCCGGAGTGCCCACTCCGGCGGGCGGGGGGCTCCGGCTCGCGGCGCTCGCCGGCGGTGGGCCGCTCGAACGAGCGGCGCTCGCTGCCGGTGGTCACCTCGTCCTCCAGCGAGTCGGTCACCGCCTCGACTTTCATGTAACCGACGGTACTGGGTACTCTGGGTACCGGCAACGCGTGACCAGTGAGCACCTCGCCCGCGAGATGCTCCCGACCCGTGGAGTTCCCCATGGCCAGCACCCGCAGGGCCGCGATCGTCGGCGGCAACCGGATCCCGTTCGCGCGGTCCAACTCCGCCTACGCGCAGGCCTCCAACCAGGACATGCTCACCGCGACGCTCGACGGGCTGGTCGCCCGCTTCGGGCTGCAGGGGGAGCAGGTGGGCGAGGTCGTCGCCGGCGCCGTCCTCAAGCACGCGCGCGACTTCAACCTGACCCGCGAGGCGGTGCTGGGGTCGCGGCTGTCCGCCTCGACGCCGGCCTACGACGTGCAGCAGGCGTGCGGCACCGGCCTGGAGGCGGCGATCCTCGTCGCCAACAAGATCGCGCTCGGGCAGATCGACTCCGGCATAGCCGGGGGCACCGACACCACCTCGGACGCGCCGCTGGCGGTCAACGAGGACCTGCGGCGCGCGCTCATCAGGCTGAACTCGGCCAGGACCTGGCAGCAGCGGCTCAAGGCCATCTCGGGCATCCGCCCCGGCCAGCTGGCGCCGGAGATCCCGCGCAACGCCGAGCCGCGCACCGGTCTGTCGATGGGCGACCACGCGGCCATCACCGCGAAGGAGTGGGACATCGGCCGGGAGGAGCAGGACGAGCTGACCGTCCGCTCGCACCGCAACCTGGCCGCCGCCTACGACCGCGGCTTCTTCGACGACCTGGTCACGCCCTTCCTCGGCCTGTCCCGCGACCAGAACCTGCGGCCCGACTCCTCGATGGAGAAGCTCGCGACGCTGAAGCCGGTGTTCGGCGAGGGTCCGGGCGCGACGATGACGGCGGGCAACTCCACGCCGCTGACCGACGGCGCCTCCGCCGTCCTGCTGGCCTCCGACGAGTGGGCGGCCGTGCGCGGCCTGCCCGTGCTGGCCCACCTGGTCGACGCCCAGACGGCGGCGGTCGACTACGTGCACGGCGGGGAGGGCCTGCTCATGGCGCCGGCCTACGCGGTGCCGGTGATGCTCGCCCGCCAGGGGCTGACCTTGCAGGACTTCGACTTCTACGAGATCCACGAGGCCTTCGCGTCCACCGTGCTGTCGACGATGAAGGCCTGGGAGGACCCGTCGTTCTGCAAGGAGCGGCTGGGCCTCGACGCGCCGCTGGGCCCGATCGACCGGTCGAAGCTCAACGTCAACGGCTCGTCGCTGGCCGCCGGACACCCGTTCGCCGCGACCGGTGGGCGGATCGTCGCGATGCTCGCCAAGACGCTGCACGAGGCGGGGCCGGGCAAGCGCGGGCTGATCTCCGTCTGCGCCGCCGGCGGCCAGGGCGTCGTCGCGATCCTCGAGTCCTGATCGACGCGCTTCGGGTGGGGGACCCCGACGGTTCCGCCGGCCCGCCGACGTTCCACGTGCAACCCCGCACTTCTGCACGGTGCAGAAGTGCACTTCCGCACGGTGCAGAAGTGCACTTCTGCCCGGATCTCCCGAGAGGAGCCCCCGCATCGTGAGCGACTGGTACCGCGACTTCGCCAACTCCGGCCTCGGCACGACCATCACCAGGCAGCTCGGCCTGCCCCGCCCCGCGGTGCTGCGCCGGTATGAGCCCGGCGAGCCCCTGCTGCCCGGCCCGGCCGTGATCGGCACGGCCGGAGAGGGCCGGCTGCGCGACCCCCTGACCCGGGTGCTGGCCGACGCCGGCGTGACCGTGCTGCCGGCGGTGGACCCCGACGGCGAGAAGCCGGCCGCCGTCCTGCTCGACGCGACCGGCGTGACCGGCCCCGGCCGGCTGGCGGCGGCGCACGAGTTCCTCGCCCCGGCGGTCAAGCGGCTGCGCCCCTCGGGCCGGGTGCTGGTCCTGGCCGACCCGCCCGCCGCCACCGACTCCCCGGCCACCGCCGCGGCCCGGCAGGCCCTCGACGGGCTGGTCCGCTCGATCGGCAAGGAGCTGCTGAACGGGTCCACCGCGAACCTCGTGTTCGTGCCCGAGGGCGCCGAGGCGTCGGTCGCCTCCCCGGTCCGGTTCTTCCTGTCCGGCCGCTCGGCCTACGTCGACGGGCAGGTGCTCACCCTCGCCGCGGCCGGCGTCCCCCCCGGGGAGGACGCCGAGCGCCCGCTGGCCGGGAAGGTCGCCGTCGTCACCGGCGCCGCGCGCGGCATCGGCGCGGCGATCGCCCGGGTGGTGGCCCGGGACGGTGCGCACGTGGTCGCCGTCGACGTCCCGGCGGCCGGGCAGTCGCTGGCCGACGTCGCCAACGAGATCGGCGGGACGGCGTTCCAGCTCGACATCACCGCCGCCGACGCCCCGGCCCGGCTGGTGGACCACCTGCGCGAGCGGCACGGCGGGGTCGACGTCGTCGTCCACAACGCCGGGATCACCCGCGACAAGCTGCTGGTCAACATGGACGCCGCCCGCTGGAACTCCGTCATGGCGGTGAACCTGCAGGCCCAGCTCGACATCACCGAGGCGCTGCTGGCCGCCGACGGGCTGCTGCGCGCGAACGCCCGCGTGGTCTGCGTCAGCTCGCAGTCGGGCATCGCCGGCAACCGCGGCCAGACCAACTACGCGGCCAGCAAGGCCGGGATCATCGGCATGGTCCGCGCGTGGGCGCCGGCGTTCGCCGAGCGGGGCGCCACGATCAACGCCGTCGCGCCGGGCTTCATCGTCACCGAGATGACCGCCACGATGCCGTTCGGCACCCGGGAGGTCGGCTCGCGGATCAACTCGCTGCAGCAGGGCGGCCTGCCGGTGGACGTCGCCGAGACGATCGCCTGGCTGGCCCAGCCGGGCAGCGCGGGCGTCAACGGTCAGGTCGTGCGGGTCTGCGGCCAGTCGATGCTGGGGGCGTGATGGGCGAGACCACGGTGCTCGACGCGCCGCCGAACATGGCGGCGCTGTTCGCCAGGGCGGCGGTCACCGCCCGCGGCCGCGGCGGCGACCTGCCGGACACCCGGCTGGCCCGCCGCGGCGTCGCCGTCGACCCGGGCGAGGTGGCCGCCTACGCGCGGGTCTGCCGGTTCCCGCTCACGGGCGCGCTGCCGGTGACGTACCCGCACGTGCTGGCCTTCCCGCTGCAGGTCGCCCTGATGGCCGACCGCGCCTTCCCGCTGGCGCTGCCCGGCCTGGTGCACGTGCGCAACCGGATCGAGCAGCTGCGGCCGGTCGGGCCCGACGAGGCCCTCGACCTCGAGGTGTGGGCCGAGCGCTTCGCCCGGCATCCGCGCGGCGCCACCGTGGACCTCTGCGCCTCGGTCTCGACCGGGGGTGCCGAGGTGTGGCGCGGCCGGTCGACGTACCTGGCGCGCGGGGCGCAGGCGCCCGACGGCGCCCCGGCCGCCGACGTCGAGGTGGACGTCGCCGACCTCCCGCCCGGTGCCATCACCTGGCGGGTGCCCGACGACGCCGGCCGCCGCTACGCCGCCGTCTCCGGGGACGTGAACCCGATCCACCTGTCCGGGCTCACCGCCAAGGCGTTCGGGTTCAAGCGGGCGATCGCCCACGGCATGTGGGTGAAGGCCCGCGCCCTGGCCGCGCTGTCGGGCCGGCTGCCCGACGCGGTCGCGGTGGACGTCGGCTTCCGCAAGCCGCTGTACCTGCCCTCGACGGTCACGCTGGCGACGGCGCCCCGCGACGGCGGCTGGGACCTCGCGGTGCGCAACGCGGAGGCCGGCACCGAGCACGTCAGCGGCACCGTCCGTCCGCGCTGAGCGCCCGGGCCGTCTGCGGTTGATCATCGGCGGGTGGTCGAACGCCACGCCGGTGCGCGCAGCCGTCTGCCGATGATCAACACGAGAAGGGGGCTGTCTCGATGCCCGTGTCGTTCGACCTCACCGAGGATCAGACCGAGCTGCAGAGGTGGGTGCACGACTTCGCCGCGGACGTCGTCCGCCCCGCGGCCGCCGAGTACGACGAGCGCGAGGCCTTCCCGTGGCCGGTGCTGCAGGAGGCCGCGAAGATCGGCCTCTACTCGCTGGACTTCTTCGCCACCCAGTGGTTCGACGAGTCCGGGCTCGGCATCCCGATCACCATGGAGGAGCTCTTCTGGGGCGACGCCGGGATCGGCCTGGCGATCGTGGGTACGACCCTGGCGGCGGCGTCGGTGCGGGCCAACGGCACCGACGAGCAGGTGGGGCAGTGGATCCCCGCGATGTTCGGCACGGAGTCCGAGCCCAAGGTGGCGGCCTTCTGCTCGAGCGAGCCCGACGCCGGGTCCGATGTCGGCGCGATGCGCACCCGTGCGGTCTTCGACGAGAGGACCGGCGAGTGGGTGCTGAACGGCACCAAGACCTGGGCGACCAACGGCGGCATCGCCGACATCCACGTGGTCAACGCGGTCGTCGACCCGGAGCTGCGGGCCCGCGGGCACGCGAGCTTCGTCGTGCCCCCGGGCACCCCGGGCATCAGCCAGGGCCAGAAGTTCCTCAAGCACGGCATCCGGGCCTCGCACACCGCCGAGGTCGTGCTCACCGACTGCCGCATCCCCGGCGACTGCCTGCTCGGGGGCCGGGAGCGGCTGGAGGAGCGGCTGGCCCGCGCCCGCGAGGGCGCCCGCACCGGCCGAACCCAGCCGTCGATGGCGACATTCGAGCGCACCCGCCCCGCCGTCGGCGCCCAGGCGGTCGGCGTGGCCCGCGCCGCCTACGACTACGCCTTGGACTACGCCCGTCAGCGCGAGCAGTTCGGCAAGCCGATCGTGGAGAACCAGGCGATCGCCTTCATGCTCGCCGACATGAAGACGTCGATCGACGCCGCCCGGCTGCTGGTCTGGCGGGCCGCGTGGATGGCGCGGGCGGGCAAGCGATTCACCGCCGCCGAGGGCTCGATGTCCAAGCTCGTCGCCGGCGAGACCGCTGTCCGGGTCACCGAGAAGGCGATGCAGATCCTCGGCGGTAACGGCTACACCCGCGAGTACCCGGTCGAGCGGATGGCCCGCGACGCGAAGATCTACACCATCTTCGAGGGGACCTCGGAGATCCAGCGGCTGGTGATCGCGCGCACGATCTCCGGGGCCCAGCTGCGCTGACCGATCGGCTCCGGACACCGGAACCGCCACCGGACCTGCACGGATGGTCACGAAGAGCGGTCGAGGGCTTCGTCGACTTCCGGGCGGTTCTCGGCTGTAGCGGCCGGCACCCGGGCGCCGGCGGATCACGGGCCGGTCACGCCGCGTCCCACCGGCCACGGCGCGTGTGGCGGAACGTGCCACGAGCAGGCCGCGTGGTCCCGTCCTCCCGGCCCGGGACGTCGGGCCGGCGAGCCCGGCGCCTCCCGGGTCCACCCCGGGAGTCCCCGTGCACCTCGCACCACCGTCCCGGCGCGCGCTCGGCCTCGCGGCCGTCACCGCCGTCGCCACGTCCACGACCCTGGTCGCCCTCGGTGGTGTCGCCGCGGCCGAGCCAGGCGCCGTCGGGACCGCCGACCCGTGGAGCGTCACCCACGCCTACGACGGCGAGACGCGGGCGGTGACGCTGCCGGCCGGGTACTGCGCCGTCGCCTGGCACCTCGAGGGCGCCCAGGGCGGTGCCGGCGGGGGCAGCGGCCGGCCCGGCGCGCCCGGCTCGACGGTCGACGTGGTCACCCTGGTCGACGACCCGACGCAACCGATCGCGTTCCTCCTCGCCCCCGGCGAGGCGGGCGGAGCGGCGACCGGCGGCCTGGGCGGGGAGGGCGGGGTCAACCCCCACCACACGGCCTACAGCGGCAGTCCCGGGTACGACGAGTGGATGGACACCCCCGCCGGCGGCGGCGGCGGAGCCGCGTCGGTGGTCTCGGGGCCCTCGGGCTTCTGGCTGACCGCCCGGGGCGGCGACGGCGGTGGCGATCCGGACTGGTTCGGCCACGGCGGCTTCAGCTGGACCAACGAGGTCTTCGCGAACACCCGGGAGCCGGCCGTCGAGGGCGTCGACACCGACGGCGGCGCCGGGTCGATCTCCGCCACGGGGATCCTGTGCGCGCCCGGCATCCCCACGCTGGACCACGTCACGGCCGGCGAGCGGGTGCTGGTCCTCGACCTCGTGCAGACCGCCGAGGGCGAGGTGGACGTCGCCGGGTACGAGTACACGGTGGACGGCGGCGCGACCTGGCGGACGCTGGCCACCACCGCCTCGGGGAGCCGCATCGAGGGCACGATCACCGGCCTCTCCAGCGGCGTCACCTACACCGTGCAGGTCCGCGCGGTCGGGGCCAACGGCGGGCGCAGCGAGCCGAGCCAGGCCCTGCAGGGGCGTCCCCACGGCTCGATCGCGGCGCCGACGGGGGTGACGGTGGCGACGACGCCGTCCTCGCTGCTGGTCCGCTGGCAGCCGCCGGCGGGCACCGACACCGTGACCGGGTACGACGTGGGTTTCGGCACCGGGATGAGCGGTGGCCGGGCGTGCGTGGGGGATGCGACGCTGCGGTCCTGCGTGATCGCGGCGCAGCCGGGTGCGGACTACTCCGTGACGGTGTACGCCCTGGACGCCAACGGCGATGCGGGGATGCCGGCGACGGTGCACGTCGGGGTGGTCCCGGCGGCGGACAGCGCGGCGTCGTTCCCGTCCTCGGTGCCGGCGAAGTCCGGTGACCTGGGTGGCCCGGCCGGGCAGAGCGGCTCGGTCACGCCCGGCTCGAAGATCACGCTGACCGGTTCGGGTTACCTGGCGAACTCGACGGTGACGCTGCTGGTGTACTCCTCCCCGCAGGTGCTGGGCACGGTGGTGGCCGATGCGAACGGCGCGTTCTCGGTGACCGTGGAGATCCCCGCCGGTCTGGCGGCCGGGTCGCACACGCTGGTGGCGGCCGGTGTGGATGCTGCGGGTAACCCGCGGTACCTGACGATGCCGATCACCGTGACCGCCGCGGGTGCGGCTGCGGGTTCGGGTGGGCTGGCCTACACCGGTGCCGATGTCGCGGTCCCGGCGCTGGGTGGCCTGGCGGCTCTTGCCCTCGGCGGTGGCCTGGTCCTGGCCGGCCGGCGCAAGCGCGCGGCCCAGTAGCACCCCTCCACCCCGGCGGCCGCCGTCCCCTGCGGGGACGGCGGCCGCTGCCGTTCCCGGGGAGAGAGGTCTCCACCGCCCCGCTTTCGGTACCGGATCGGATCCGGTCTGAACTGTTCCGCACAACCGGAGGGTGTCCGGTTCGTCGATTTCCGGCTCCGTTTCGGCTGCGCTGACCTGCGGTTTCCCGTCGGCAGGTCACGATGCGGTCACGGCGTGTCCCACCCGTTCCGTCCCGTGTGGCGTGGCGTGCCACCCCTCCGCGTCGTGGTCCCGTCTCACCGGCGCCCGGATTCCCGGGCCAGCGAGCCCGGCGCGAACCGGGCCCACCCGGGGGAGCTCCCGTGCACCTCGCACCACCGTCCCGACGCGCGCTCGGCCTCGCGGCCGCCGGCGCCGTCCTCACCTCCAGCACCGTCTTCGCCCTCGGCGGCGTCGCCTCGGCCGCGCCCTCCGGCGCGGTCGAGACCACGAACCCGTTCGGCGTCGCCTACGACTTCGACGGCGACACCGACACCTGGACGCTGCCGGCGGGCTACTGCGCCGTCGAGTGGCACCTGGAAGGCGCGCAGGGCGGCGCCGGGAGCGATCAGGGTGCGGACGGCGAGGCCGGTCTGACCCTCGACATCGTCACCTACGTCGACGACCCCGCGGTCGCCACCACGTTCACGCTGGCCCCCGGCGGCTCGGGCGGCTCGTCCGCGGGCACCGTCGGCGGTCTCGGCGGCGTCAGCCCGTTCACCGACGAGTACAGCGGCTACGACGGCTACGACGAGGACAGCGGCGGCCTGGCCGGCGGCGGTGGCGGCGCCGCCTCGATCGTCATCGGCCCCGACGGCTTCTTCCTCTCCGCCTCCGGCGGGTACGGCGGCGGAGCCGAGGACTACGCCGGCTGGCCGGGCGGCGGCTACAACGAGGTCTTCGCGATCACGAGCGCGCCGCAGGTCGACGGCGTCGGCGACGGCGGCGACGGTTCCATCTCCGCCGTCGGCGTCCTCTGCCGGCCCGACGCTCCCTACCTGAACTACGCCGAGGGCGGCGACGGCTCCCTGACCGTCGACTTCCACCAGTTCGACGACGGCGACGTCGCGATCGCCGGCTACGAGTACACGACGGACGGCGGGTCGCACTGGCTGCCCCTCACCACGACGGTGAGCGGCAACCGGATCCTCGGGACGTTCACGACCAAGAGCACCGGCGGCGCGCTGTCCAACGGCGCGACCTACACCGTCCAGGTGCGGGCCATCGGCACCAACGGTGCCGCGAGCGAGCCCAGCCAGTCGGTCGAGGGCCGGCCGGTCAAGAAGATCGGCGCCCCGACGGGTGTCACGGTGGCGACGACGCCGTCCTCGCTGCTGGTCCGCTGGCAGCCGCCGGCGGGCGGTGACACCGTCACCGGGTACGACGTGGGCTACGGCACCGGTGAGATGGGCGACCAGGCGTGCGTCGGTGATGCGACGCTGCGTTCCTGCGTGATCGCGGCGCAGCCGGGTGCGGACTACACCGTGACGGTGTACGCCCTGGACGCCAACAGCGATGCGGGGATGCCGGCGACGGTGCACGTCGGGGTGGTGCCGGCGGCGGACAGCGCGGCGTCGTTCCCGTCCTCGGTGCCGGCGAAGTCCGGTGACCTGGGTGGCCCGGCCGGGCAGAGCAGCTCGGTCACGCCCGGCTCGAAGATCACGCTGACCGGTTCGGGTTACCTGGCGAACTCGACGGTGACGCTGCTGGTCTACTCCTCCCCGCAGGTGCTGGGCACGGTGGTGGCGGATGCCAACGGCGCGTTCACGGTGACCGTGGAGATCCCCGCCGGGCTGGCGGCCGGGTCGCACACGCTGGTGGCGGCCGGTGTGGACGCTGCGGGTAACCCGCGGTACCTGACGATGCCGATCACCGTGACCGCCGCGGGTGCGGCTGCGGGTTCGGGTGGGCTGGCCTACACCGGTGCCGATGTCGCGGTCCCGGCGCTGGGTGGCCTGGCGGCTCTGGCCCTCGGCGGTGGCCTGGTCCTGGCCGGCCGGCGCAAGCGCGCGGCCCAGTAGCACCTGCTCCACCCCGGCGGCCGCCGTCCCCCCTGCGGGGACGGCGGCCGTCGGCGTCTCCGCGCCCCGATGAGATAACGATCCGATAACGAGACGCCCCGCCCGTGCCAGGCCGGAGCGTCACCCGGGTGGGTGCATCGCGACCCCTGGTGAGGTGAACGACACGAACCGTCATGTCCGGTGAGCCACGGGCCATCCCGAGGAGTAGACGTGCACGAGTCACTCCGGAGCCCGGCCCGTCGCCGGGCGAGCATCGCGTCCGTCGCGCTCGCCGGTGCCCTGGCCGGCACCCTCGCCGCGGCCCCGGCCGCCGTCGCCGCACCGGACGGGATCGGCGGCACCGTCGTCGCGGCCCCCGGCCTCGACGCCCTGCCGGTGACGGTCCCCGCGGGCCACTGCGCCGTCACCCTGGACCTGGTCTCCGGCGCCGGCGACGACCCGGCCGCCCAGCGCGCCGTCTTCGGCGCCGTCGACGTCCGCCCGGGGGAGGAGCTGCAGCTCGCCCCCGGTCTCACCGGATCGCCCACGGGGGCCCCGTCGGAGGTCATGGCCTCCGGCGACCCGCTGCTGAGCACCGCGGGTCCCGACGCCACCCAGCCCTACGCGGCCGAGGACCAGGGGCGGATCAGCTACGAGTTCGTGCCCTGCAAGGAGCCGCGCTCGCCGAACCTGCAGTCGGTGACCCCGGCCGGCCCGGATGCGCTGGCCCTGCGGTTCCTCCCCTCCCCGCACGAGCCGGGCAGCGGGCTGGACCGGGTCACCGGCTACGAGGCCAGCACCGACGGCGGCGGCACCTGGGCGCCGCTGCCCACCCGGCAGGAGGACGGCGACACCGCCCTGCACGCCACCGTGACCGGGCTGCCCCGGGCCGCCTACGCGGTCGGGGTCCGCGCGGTGAGCGCGACCGGCCCGAGCCCGGTGGACGGCGCCCACTTCCTGGCCGCCTCCCTGCTGCTGGACCTGGGGACCCCCACCGGCGTGACGGCGACCGCGGGCACCTCCTCGGTCGGCGTCGCCTGGTCGCCGCCGGCCGACGCCGCCGGCATCACCGGCTACCGCGTCGAGGCGACCCCGGCCGGTGGCGGCACCCGCGCCCTGTGCGAGGTCGCCGCCACGGTGCACGGCTGCCGGATCGGCGTCGCCCCCGGCCGGTCCTACGACGTCGTCGTCTCCTCGGTGGGCCCGGCCGGCGAGTACGCGACCGTTCCCGCCGCCGCGGTGACGACCGGCGTGGTGCCCGCGCCCGCCGTCCCGGCCGCGGTGCCGCCGGCCTCCGGGCCGCTCGACGCCCCCGGCTCGGCCGTGCCCGGCGGCGCGCTGGCGGTCCGCGGCGCCGGGTTCCTGCCGCACTCCACCGTCACCCTCGTCGTGTACTCGGCGCCGACGGTCCTGGGCACGCTCGTCGCCGACGCGACCGGTGCCGTCGCCGGCACCGTCGCGCTGCCCGCGGGGCTGGCGCCCGGCGTGCACACGCTGGTCGCCGTCGGCGTCGACCCGGCCGGGGACCCGCACCACCTCGTCTCGGCGGTGACCGTCGCCGGGACCGCTCCCGCCGCGGTCGCCGGCCCCGGCCCCGGCCCGGCGCTGGCCGTCACCGGCGCCGAGGTCGCCGGCCCGGCGGCGGCCGGGGTCGGGGCGCTGGTGCTCGGCGGGGTGCTCACCCTCGCCGGGCGCCGCCGGGCGACCTCCTAGCCCCCGCCCTGCCGGCGGGGTCCGGTCGGTGCCGCCGGGATCTCGCCGCACCGTCCCGAGAACGCCGGCGGAGCGCGGCCGGCCGCGGCCGAGTACGGCCCAGGGGCGGCCGGTCGCGACCGGCGGCGGTAACGACCGCATGACGATCCCGATCCCACCCTGCGGGGCCCCGGGACCAGGCGGAGGGTCGGAGGCGGACGACATCGCCGAGCCGCTCGGAGGTCCCCGTGCGCACCAACCGACTCCTGCCCCTGGTCACCGTCGGGGCGCTCGCCCTGGCCGCCTGCGGAGGGGGTGACGGCGTCGACACCGGCGGGGAGGGCGGTGGTGGCGAGGGCACGCTGGTCGCCGCGGTCGCTGCCCACCCGACCAGCTCGACCCGCACGCCACCACCGCGTACCCGAGCTTCCAGGTGCTGGAGAACGTGTACGACACCCTCGCCGTCCCCGGCGCCGAGGACCTCACCATGGAGCCGAGCCTGGCGACGGAGTGGGAGACCAGCGAGGACCAGCTGAGCTGGACCTTCACGCTCCGCGAGGACGTCACCTTCCACGACGGCAGCGAGTTCGACTCCGCCGACGTCGTCTACAGCTACAACCGCATCATCGACGAGGAGCTGGCCAACGCCTACCGCTTCGAGACGGTGGAGTCGGTGGAGGCCGACGGCCCGCAGTCGGTGGTCATCACGCTCACCCAGCCCACGCCCAACCTGCCCGCGCTGATCGGCGGCTTCAAGGGCATGGCGATCCTCTCGGAGAACGCCGCCGAGGAGTTCGACCTGCAGACCGAGGCCAACGGCACCGGCCCCTTCCGGCTGGTCAGCTCCGACGCGAGCAGCACCGTCCTCGAGGCCTACGAGGACTACTGGGACGGCGCGCCGAGCATCTCCGGCGTCGAGTTCCGCTACATCACCGAGCCCGCCGCGGCGCTCACCGCGCTGCAGAACGGCGAGGTGCAGTGGACCGACAACGTGCCGCCGCAGCAGATCTCCGCGCTGGAGGGCGACGACGCCGTCGAGCTGCAGAGCATCCCCAGCGTCGACTACTGGTACATCTCGATGAACTTCGCCCGGCCGCCGTTCGACGACCCCGCGGTGCGGCGGGCCGTGGCCACGGCCGTCGACCGGGCGGCGGTGACCGAGGCCGCCTGGTTCGACGCGGCCCAGCCCAACCAGACGGCGATCCCGGAGGACAACTTCTTCGCCTCCGACTACGCCCCGTTCGACACCGACCCCGACGCCGCCCGGCAGGCGCTCGAGGACGCCGGCGTGCAGCTGCCGCTGACCATGGGGCTGATGGTCACCGACGAGTTCCCCGAGACGGTCACGGCCGCGCAGGTCGTCGCCAGCCAGCTCGAGCCGGTGGGCATCGACGTGCAGGTCGAGACGCTGGACTTCGCCGCCTGGCTGGACCGGCAGGCGGAGGGCGACTTCGACGCCTTCCTGCTGGGCTGGCTGGGCAACCTCGACCCGTTCGACTACTACCACGCCCAGCACATCACCGGCGGCTCCAGCAACTTCCAGGGCTACAGCAACCCGCAGGTCGACGAGCTGCTCACCCAGGCGGCCACGGAGACCGACCCCGACACCCGCAAGGACCTCTACGACCAGGCCGTCCAGCTGATCGTGGACGACGTCTCCTACCTCTACCTCTACAACCCCAACGTCGTGCAGGCCTGGGCGCCGGGTCTCAGCGGCTACACGATCCGGGCGGACAAGGCGATCAACTTCGAGGACGTCGAGCTGCCCTGACGTGACCGGCTACCTGCTGCGGCGCACCGGCCAGTCCGTCGTCGTCCTCGCCGGGGTCAGCGTCCTCGTCTTCGCGATCATCCACCTGGTCGACGGCGACCCGATCCGGCGGGCCCTGGGGACCCGCTTCTCCCAGGAGACGTACGACGCGCTGCGCGAGCGGTCCGGGCTGGACCTCCCGCTGGTGCAGCAGTACTTCCGCTGGGCCGGCAACGCGCTCACCGGGGACCTGGGGGTCAGTTTCCGCAGCGGGCAGCCCGTCACCGGCCTGATCCTGGAGCGGCTGCCGGCCACCCTGGCCCTGGCCGGGACGGCCATCCTGGTGGCGCTGCTGATCGCGATCCCGCTCGGCACGGTGTCGGCGCTGCGGCCGCGGTCGCTCGTCGACCGGGTGGCCACGGTGATCAGCCAGTTCGGCATCTCGGTGCCGGACTTCTGGATGGCGATCGTGCTCATCCTGGTCTTCGCCGGCACCCTGGGCTGGCTGCCCTCCGGCGGGTACGTGCCCCTGACGGAGGACCCGGGCGAGTGGCTGCGGCGGCTGATCATGCCGGCGGTGGTCACCGGGGTGGTCTCCGGCTCGGTCATCACCCGGTTCGTCCGCTCCAGCGTGCTCGAGGCCCTGGGCGCCGACCACGTCCGGACGGCGGAGGCCAAGGGCCTGCCCCGGCGGCAGGTGTTCGGCTGGCACGTGCTGCGCAACGCGCTGCTGCCGCTGGTGACCGTCACCGGGGTGCAGCTGGCCTACCTGCTGTCGGGGGTGGTGGTGGTCGAGATCGTGTTCGCCTGGCCGGGGCTGGGGCAGCTGGCGCTGCAGTCGGTGCAGGCCCGGGACCTGCCCGTGCTCCAGGGGGCGGTGCTGCTGTTCGCGTTCGTCTTCCTGGTGATCAACCTGCTGGTCGACCTGCTCTACGGCCGCATCGACCCGAGGATCCGGCGATGACATGCAGCCGGGGCCTGCTGTGACAGGCCAGCCGCTGCCCCCGCCCGGCAGCCCGGTGGCCGGCCAGGGCGACGACAAGGGCACCGACGTCGCAGCGGTGACCCTGCGACCCGCCCGCCCCCGCTGGCGGGAGACGCTCGGCCTCCTGGCCCGCAACCCCACGGCCGCCGGCGCGGCGATCGTGCTCGTGCTGGTCGCGCTGGTGGCGCTGTTCGACGAGCAGCTCGCCCCGGAGGGGCCCAACGAGATCAGCGTCCCCGACCGGCTGCAGGGGCCCAGCTGGGAGCACCCGTTCGGAACCGACGACCTCGGCCGCGACATCCTCAGCCGGGTCATCCTGGGCGCCTCGGTGTCCCTGCGCGTCGGCTCCACCGCCGTGGGCATCGCGCTCGTCGTCGGCACCCTGATCGGCCTGCTCGCCGGCTACTACGGCAAGTGGCTGGACGACGTCCTCATGCGGCTCATGGACGTGCTGTTCGCCTTCCCCGCGGTGCTGCTGGCCATCGCCGTCCTCGCCGTCCGCGGACCCGGGCCGAACAACGCCGCCATCGCCATCGGGATCGTCTACATCCCCATCTTCGCGCGGGTCACGCGGGCCAGCGTGCTCGGCGTGCGGGAGGAGGTCTACGTGCGGGCGTCCCGCTCGGTCGGGGCCTCCGACTGGCGCATCCTCACCCGGCACGTGCTGCCCAACGCCGCGCCGCCGATCATCGTGCAGACCTCGATCAGCCTGGCCTTCGCCGTGCTGGCCGAGGCGGCGCTGTCGTTCCTCGGCCTGGGCACCCAGCCGCCGAACCCCTCGTGGGGGCTGATGCTGGCGGAGGGCCGCGGGTACATCGACCTGGCCTGGTGGATCGCCTTCTTCCCCGGCATGGCCATCTTCCTCGTGGTGCTCTGCTTCAACCTGCTCGGCGACGGCCTGCGCGACGTCCTCGACCCCCGGCAGCGCACCCTGATGGCGGGGGCGGGCCGGTGAGCGCGGTGGCGCGGCCGGCGGCGGAACCGGTCCTCGGGGTCGACGACCTGCGGGTCGAGCTGCGCACGCCGCGCGGCCCGGCGCACGTGGTCAACGGGCTCAGCTACTCGGTCGGGCGCGGGGAGACCGTCGCCGTGGTCGGGGAGTCCGGCAGCGGCAAGAGCGTGTCGGTGCTCGCCCTGCTCGGGCTGCTGCCGGCCCGGACGGCGACGGTGACCGGCCGGGCGCTGCTGCAGGGCGAGGACCTGCTCACCATGTCCCCCGACCGGCTGCGGCAGGTCCGCGGCGCGGGGGCGGGCATGGTCTTCCAGGACCCGATGACCTCGCTCAACCCCGTGCTCACCGTCGGCCGGCAGCTGGTCGAGGGCATCCGCGCCCACGCCGACGTCTCGAAGGACGCCGCCCGGGGCCGCGCCGCCGAGCTGCTCGCCGAGGTGGGGCTGCCCGACCCGCGCGGGGCGCTGGACCGCTACCCGCACGAGCTCTCCGGGGGCATGCGGCAGCGGGTCGTCATCGCGATCGCGCTGAGCAACTCGCCGGCCCTGCTGATCGCCGACGAGGCCACGACCGCCCTCGACGTCATCGTGCAGGCGCAGATCCTCGACCTGGTCGAGCGGTTGCAGCAGGAGCACGGCACCGGCGTCATCTGGATCACCCACGACCTGGGCGTCGTCGCCGGCATCGCCGACCGGGTGCTGGTGATGTACGGCGGGCGCTGCGTGGAGGACGGCACGGTCGACGACGTCCTCGAGCACCCCGCGCACCCCTACACCCGCGGCCTGCTGGGCGCCCTGCCCGACCGCGCCGAGCCACTGCCCGACGGCACCCGCCCCGACCTGGCCACCATCCCCGGCGTGCCCCCGCCGCCGACCGCCCTGCCGGCCGGGTGCGTGTTCTGGCCGCGCTGCCCGGTGCGCGGCGACGCCCGGTGCGAGACCGAGCAGCCGCCCCTGGTGCAGGTTCGCCGAAATGGCCACTTCGGCGGGACGGAGTTGCCGCACCGGGCGGCGACGTGGTGCGCGGAGGCGCCTCGATGAGCGACGACGTCCTGGTCGCCGCCCGCGGCCTCGAGGTGCACTTCCCGATCCGCGGCTCCGGGGTGCTGCGGCGGGCGACCGGTGCGGTCCGCGCGGTCGACGGCGTGGACCTCGACATCCGGCGCGGCGAGACGCTCGGCCTGGTCGGCGAGTCCGGCTGCGGGAAGTCCACGCTGGGCAACGCCCTGCTGCGGCTGGTCGAGCCGACCGGTGGCACGCTGACCTTCGACGGCACCGACGTCACCGCGCTGGGCCGGCGCGACCTGCGCGAGCTGCGCCGCCGGGCCGGCATGGTGTTCCAGGACCCGTTCGCCTCCCTCGACCCGCGGCGCACGGTCGCGCAGACGGTGTCCGAGCCGCTGGAGGTCCACGGCCTGCGCACGGGTCGCCGGGACCGCGCCACCCGCGTGGCGGAGCTGCTGGAGCTGGTCGGGCTCGACCCGGCGGTCGCCGACCGGTACCCGCACGAGTTCTCCGGTGGCCAGCGGCAGCGCGTCGGGATCGCCCGCGCCCTCGCCGGCGAGCCGGACTTCCTGGTCTGCGACGAGGCGATCGCCTCGCTCGACGTCAGCGTCCAGGCCCAGGGGGTCAACCTGCTGCGCGGGCTCCAGCGCCGGCTCGGGTTGACCCTGCTGTTCATCTCGCACGACCTGTCGGCGGTCCGGCACGTCGCGGACCGGATCGCGGTCATGTACCTCGGGCGGGTGATCGAGATCGGGCCGGCCGAGGCGGTCGGCGGCGATCCGCAGATGCCCTACACGCAGGCGCTGCTGTCGGCGGTCCCGGTGCCGCACCCGGCGCGCGAGCGCTCCCGGCAGCGGATCGTGCTGCGCGGCGACGTCCCCTCCCCGGCCGCGGTACCCAGCGGTTGCCGGTTCCGGACCCGCTGTCCCATGGCGTTCGAGCCGTGCCCGGACGTCGACCCCGCCCTGCAACCGGTGGGCACCGCGCCCGGCCACGCGGCGGCCTGCCACCTGCACGGGATCGTGGGCACGCCGGTCGCCCGGGAGGACGACGTCCCCGAGGGCCCGGCGCCCGACGACGCCGCCCGCGCGCCCCGCCCGGCCGGCCGCGAGCGCGGCTGAGTGCCCGCAGAGTGAGCTACGGCTGCGGTCGAGGTGGGGACGGCGGGGCGGGCGGCGACGGCGGGCGGGGCGGGAGCTGGACCAGGACCGTCGTCGACGTCGACCCCGTGGCCGCGGGCGCCGGCCGCTCGGGCTCCGGCTCGGGCTCCTGGGCCGGCCGCTCGGGCTCGGGCTCGGGCTCGGGCTCGGGCTCCGGCTGGGGGGCGACCAGTTCGGCGGCCGGTGCCGGCTCGACCGGCTCGGCGGCTGCCGCGGGAGGTCCTGGCACCGGGGCCGCCGGAACCGGGGGCGGGTCGAGCTCCACCCCGCGCAGCACCCCGTCGAGCACTCCGGCGACCGACTCGAACGAGGCCGCCGGCGCCGTGGCGGTCGCGGTGACACCGGTGCCGGGGGCGGTCGCGCAGACCTGCACCTGCACCACCCGCGTGCCGTCGGACGCCGTCCACGAGAACAGCCGCGCGTACGCCGGGCCCCCGGGAAGAGGCAGGACGGTCAGCGCGTGCTGCTGGTACTGCGGGTACTCGGCGGCCAGCCGCTCGCCGCGCCCCTGCGCGAACTGCTCGGTGCCGACCTCGGCCGGCAGCGGTTCCCGGACGACGACGACGTCGGCCCGCCCGTCGGGCGCCCGCAGCGTCCAGGACTCCGTGACCGACCACCCCTCGGGCACCGGCGCGCGGAGCCGGCCGGTGGTCCAGGACGGGCCGGTCACGACGCCGTCCCGACGCGGACGAGCGCGGGCAGCGGACGCAGGGCCCCCGGCGGCGCCGCCTGACCGGGAGCGGTCAGCCGGCCGTCGCGCAGGTCCAGCAGCGGGGCGCCCGGCAGCGGCGCGGTGACCACGACGGCGTCCTCCTCGGCGGCCACGAGCGTGGCCGGCTCGCGGGTCTGCAGCACCGGGCGCAGCGGGCCGGCTCCGGTCGCGACGGCGACCACAGCCGGGTGCTCGCCGCCGGCCAGGGAGTACCACCGGGCGCCGGTGCGCGGGTCGGTCGCCGCGCTGCCCAGCGCCGCGCCCGGGCTCGTGGCGACCGGCTCCCACGCCCCGTCGCGCAGCTCGTACAGGTCGGCGCCGGAGCCGTCGGTGGCGACGGCGGCCGGGACCGGCCCGGGCAGCAGCCGCGTGGCCACCCGTCCGGAGCGGGGCGGCCGCGCGCCGTCGACGGCGGGGCCGGCGGTGTCGCCGGTGAGCAGCAGGTCGCCGTGCCGCAGCCGGGCAGCGGCCCACGGCGGCCCGCCGGCGTCGGTCTCCAGCGCCAGCGCGCCGTCGGCGCTGACGGTCAGGTGGTGCTGGGCCGGCCGGTCCCAGGCGTCGCGCCCGGGGACGGCGAACCAGAACCCCTCCCCGCGGGTGTCGGCCGGCGTCGGCTCGACCCAGCCGGGGAGCTCGGTCGGCGCCGAGGTCGGGTAGATGCCGCTCACCGGCAGGTCGGTCTTCTGCCAGGGGTTGCCCGTCGGGTCGCCGAGCCGGGCCAGCTCCAGCCGGTGCAGCGTGTAGCGGTGCACCGTCGCGCCCTGCGCCGCGGCCCGCCGTCCGGCGTCGTCGGGGGCGTCGGCCGGGCCGGCCGCCCGGGTGACCAGGACGTGCACCGTGGCGGGGGAGGCGACGAGCTGCAGCGCGCCCTCCGGCGGGAACGTGGCGCGGTGCAGCAGCCGCAGCCCGTCGTCGAGGACCAGCAGCTCGCGGCCGACGAGGACCGCGGCGCCCGCGCGGTGGACGGCGCACTGCTGCGGGGCGCCGGTCAGGTCCAGGCCGGCGTCGGGCGCGGTCGCGCCCGGCGGGAACCGGCGCAGCTGCCAGCGGCCCTCCCAGTCGGCGCAGCAGGCCAGCACCCCGGCGTCGGTGGCGCCCGCGGTGTGCACCAGCGGGGCGAGCACCCCGGGGTGCCGGGCCAGCTCGAGCACCGGCGTCGGCGCCGGCCGGTCGCCGGCCCCGGGGACGTCGAGCGGCGCCGGGGTCTGCGGCACGACCGGCGGCCGGGCGGTGACCACCAGCGGCGGCTCGGGATCGGCGGAGAGCTCGGGGGCCAGCTCGGCGACCGTCCCGGCGAAGACGCCGGTCAGCCGGCCGGCCGCCGTCACCGTCGTCCCCACCGGGAGCGGATCGGCGAGCACCTCCGGCGCCGCGCACACGTCCAGGGCCAGGCCGGCCGTCTCCACGGTGAGCACGGTGAACGTCCCGCCGGTGCGGCCCGACGTCCGCCGGGTTCCCGCGCGGACGACGCCGGTGACCTCGGCGACCGGCTGGTTCGCGGCGCAGGACAGGCCCGCCGGCCGGTCCGCGCCGCCGGCGGTCACCCGCTCGGCGGCCAGGGACAGCCGCAGCCGCACGGTGCGGCCCCGGCGGTAGGCGCCCGGCCCGGCGTGGGCGAGGTCGACCAGCCCGGTGACCACCGGCACCGGCTCGGCCCCGGGGACCTCGGCCAGGAGCCGGGAGCGCCAGAAGTCGTCGCGGTCGGGCAGCAGGTCGGCGACCACCACGGTGGTGACCGGCGCGGCCCAGAAGCCGGGGACGGCGGTGTCGGCGGCGCCCTCGGCCGAGGTCACCCCGAGCAGCGCGCCGCTGGGGTCGACGTCGAGGTGGAAGGTCACGCCCTCCGCGGTGGGCGCCAGGGCGAGGCGACCGCGGCGCACGGCGAGGACGTGCTGCGCCAGGTCGGCGTCGTCCCCACCGACGCTGGCGTACGGGGTCGGCACGGCTGCTCCTGCTGTTCGGCGGGCGGTGGCCGCAGCATGCCACGGGGAGGCGGGCAGGCGGGCGCGGTCGGCGGGCGTCGCAACCCACGTCGTCGGGCCGCGCCTCCGGTGGTCCGGGGACCACTGGACCGGTCCGTTCCGGGAGGCGTCGGCCTCCTCGTCACGGTCGCCCGGGTGCGGTAGGAACGGCGCGTGCGGACGGCGGAGGCCCGGGAGCGCTTCGCCGCGTGTCCCGTGGCCCGCCTGGCCACCGTGCGCCCGGACGGCGCGCCGCACCTGGTGCCGGTGACCTTCGCCGTCGCGGGGGACCGGGTCTACAGCGCCGTCGACGCCAAGCCCAAGCGCTCGCCGCGGCTGCAGCGGCTGGCGAACCTGCGCGCCGAGCCGCGCTGCGCCCTCCTGGCCGACCACTACGCCGAGGACTGGGCGCGGCTGTGGTGGGTGCGCGCCGACGGGACGGCGGAGGTCGTCGACCCACCCGACCCGGCGCACCCCGGGCTGGCCGCCCTGGCCGCCCGCTACCCGCAGTACCGCGCGCAGCCGCCGTCCGGGCCGCTGCTCGTGGTCACCGTCGACCGCTGGAGCGGTTGGTCGAGCACGTCCTGACACGAGGAGGTCCGGGTGGAGATCGCGATCGGGATGCCCAACAGCATCCGGGGGACGACGGGCGGGTTGCTGCTGGACTGGGCGCGGCGGGCCGAGGCGGCCGGCTTCTCCAGCCTGGCGTCGATCGGCGCCGTGTCCTACCCCACCTACGAGGAGCTGACGGTGTTCGCCGCCGCCGGCGCGGTGACCGAGCGGATCCAGTTCGTGTCCGACGTGCTGATCGCGCCGGCCCGCAGCACCGCGGAGCTGGCCAAGCAGGCGGCCACGGTGCAGGAGCTGACCGGCGGGCGGCTGACCCTCGGCCTGGGGGTGGGGTGGCGGGACTCCGACTACGCGCTCACCGGCCGCGACTTCGCCGGCCGCGGCGCGCTGTTCGACGAGCAGCTGGCCGAGCTGCGTCGCGCCTGGGCCGGTGAGGCGCTGGTCGAGGGCACCCGCCCGCCGGTGCCGGAGACCGGGGCCGGTCCGGTGCCGATGCTCATCGGCGGGAACACCGACGCGGCGGTCCGCCGCACGGTGGAGCACGGGATCGGCTGGACCGCCGGGGGGCTGCCGCCGGAGGCGACCGCGCCGTTCGTCGAGCGCGTCCGCGCGGCCTGGGCCGAGGCCGGCCGGGAGGGAGCCCCGCGCATCGTCGCGCTCAACTACTTCGCCCTCGGCGACACCGAGGAGCGCTCGCGGGACTACCTGCTCGACTACTACGCCGCGATGGGCGCCGAGACCGCGGAGTACATCGCCGGCAGTGCGCACCGCTCGCCCGAGGCGATCCGCGACGTGATCGGCCGGTTCGCCGAGATCGGGGTGGACGAGCTGGTGCTCGACCCGACCGTCGCCGACCTCGGGCAGCTGGACCTGCTGGCGGAGGTCGCCCTCACCTGACTGTGAGGCTGGCCGGGTCGACTCATCGGTGATGGGCTGACAGCCGGCGGCAGTGGGCGTGACCCTTCGCCTGACTGGCTTCGTGCCTTCCAGCG
>NZ_JBJNRJ010000130.1:0-1159 GCF_046233715.1 Trujillonella humicola
TGTCGAGTCCCATGAGATGTGTCAGGGATGAAGTCTCATGACATCTGTCGCTTGATCATCACCGTGCCGATGAGGTGTGGTGGGAAGACGAGCGGCGATCATGAAGCTGATGGACGCGACGTTGCAGGTCGGTGCCCCGATCCCGAACGTGGCCGAGTGGTGTCGGGTCAACGGCGTGAACGAGCGCACGTTCTACCGGCACCGGGCCCGGGTGGCTGCCGAGGGAGCGTGGACCGAACGCTCCCGGCGGCCGCTGCGCTCCCCGTCCTCGACGCCGCCCTGGCTGGTGGACCGGATCGTCACCGCGCGCGCCGCGCTGGCTCCAGACAGCGGAGCCGACAACATCCACGCCGCCCTGGTCGAGCAGGCCGCGACCGACGCCGACTGGCCGGCCGCAGCGGCGGTGCCGGCCCGTTCCACGATCAACCGGGTGCTCGGCCGGGCGGGTCTGCTGGTGCCCAACCCGCGGAAGCGACCGAAGTCCTCCTACCAGCGGTTCTGCTACGCCCGGCCCCGGGACTGCTACCAGATCGACGGCACCGAACACACCCTGGCCGACGGCAGCGTGGTCGTCGCGATCGACATCATCGATGACTGCACCCGGATGTGGGTGGCCTCCCACGTCAGCCCGGCAGAGACCTCCGTGGCCGCGATCGCGGCGCTGGCCGGTGCGTGCGCCGAGTTCGGCCCGCCCGGGCTGGTGCTGGCCGACAACGGCTCGGCGTTCACCGGAGGCGTCGGCGGCGGGGCCGGCCTGACCCGGCCGGGCCGGTTCACCACCGCCGTCACCGATCTCGGTGCCCGGCTGATCCACTCCAGCCCCTACCACCCCCAGACCCTGGGCAAGTGCGAGCGGCTGCACCAGACCGCCGACAAGCTGCTCGCCCACTTCCACCACGGCCCAGCCGCCACCATCGAGCAACTGCAGGCACGGCTGGACCAGGTACGGACCCACTACAACGACCGCCGCCGGCACTCCGCGGTCGCAGCCACTCCCCGACAGGCCTGGACCACCGCACCGGCACACGGCGGCCCCCAGCAACTCCCGCTGCAGACCGACGCCACCTTGCACCGGCGCACCGTGCGCCCCGACGGCCGCGTCGGCCTCGGCGCACACGACCTCCGCCTGGGCGCGGCCTACGCCGGCCAGCACATCACC
>NZ_JBJNRJ010000131.1:0-1155 GCF_046233715.1 Trujillonella humicola
AAGCGAGGCAGTGGGAAGCCGACCGTCTACACCTATCCGACCAGGACCGCGCTCGCATCGGTCAAGGCCAAGGTGCGCACGGTTACCCAGCAGGGACTGAACAAGCCTCTCGCCGTCCTGTTGCACAAGCTCGCGCTGGTGCTACGGGGCTGGACCGGCTACTTCCGGCATGGCGTCTCGAAGGCCACCTTTGACTACCTGCGCCGCTTCACCTGGCGACGGGTGCTGTTGTGGATGCGCCGGAAACACCGCCGCGCGAACTGGAAGGAGCTCCGCCGCCGCTACCTGCCCGGGTGGTGGCCGACGGACGGGAACGTGGCCTTGTTCGACCCCGGCAAGGTGGCGGTCACCCGCTACCGACACCGGCCGAACATCCCCACCCCGTGGTCAGCAGCGATAGCGGCCTGACCCACCGGCACGACCTCGTGGAGAGCCGGATGCTCGGGAACGGGCACGTCCGGTTCGGAGGGCGGCCCGGGGAAACGGACCAGCCGCGAGGCTGGCACCGCGCCCCGGGTCGACCCCTACCTCGAGCGACTGAACAAGGAGATCAAGCGCCGCACCGACGTCGTTGGCGTCTTCCCCAACCCCGAGGCCTGCTCCGCCTCGCCGGCGCGGTCCTGGTCGAGGCGCACGACGAATGGCAGGTCTCCGACCGCCGCTACCTCTCCGAAGGCTCCATGGCCCTCCTAAACCGACCCGTCCAGTCGTCTGAGGAGGTGGCGCAGCCGGCCCTGATCGCGTCATAGTCACCACACCGCTGACCAACACGGTGAGGACTACTTCCACCACTCAGCGGGGCGTCACCTTCCTCCGAGTCGGCGGGTGGCGTGGCGTCCATGCCGCGGAGCGTCCCGATACGGAACTGTGCCGACTAGGAGGACCCGTTGCGCAGTCACCGCCGCGGGGCCCAAATTCACCCGAGCGGGAACTCGTGACTCCGACCCGCCTCTTGACTGCGCCTGTAGCTCTCTGCGCCGGAGAGGCCGCCGGAGCGCTCCGGGGCTTGCCGGTGACCCAACTCGACCGTCTCTGAACGGTGAACCGTCCTGGATCTGACGGACGCTGTGTTCAGGCCACCGCGAGGTCCGCGGGGGTCGTGGTGTCACGGTAGTGGTGATCTTCGAACTCGACCGGTGGGCGGTAGTCGATCGC
>NZ_JBJNRJ010000132.1:0-1144 GCF_046233715.1 Trujillonella humicola
CGAGATCGACTGCCCCCAGCTTCATCAGGCCGCTGCGACGGCCCGAAGAGGAAGGACTTCCACCTCCCTGCGGTCATGCGGCGCCTCGTGGCGCACCGGGTTGTTGCTCCAGATCTGGCGCCAGACCTCCTTGGGGAACGCGGTGAACGCCAGCACGTCGGCCCGGGCGGCCTCGAGGTGGGCGGCCACCCGGGGCAGCTTGTCGGCCAGGGCGTCCAGCACGCGGTCGAACTGGGCGTGCACCGAGGCGGCGTCGGGCTGGTCGTAGACCGAGTGCAGCAGCGCCCGCACCCACGGCCAGGAGCTCTTCGGGCAGACCGCCATCAGGTTCGCCGCGTAGTGGGTGCGGCAGCGCTGCCAGGCCGCCCCGGGCAGGGTGGCGCCGATCGCGCCCACCAGCCCGGCGTGTGCGTCGGAGGTGACCAGCTGAACGCCGGTGAGGCCGCGGGCGGTCAGGTCCCGGAAGAAGGTCAGCCAGCCGGCGCCGTCCTCGGCGGAGGTGACCTGCAGGCCGAGGATCTCCCGGTGCCCGTCGGCGTTCACCCCGGTCGCCACCAGCGCGTGCACGCCGACCACCCGGCCGCCCTCGCGCACCTTCAGCACCAGCGCGTCGGCGGCGACGAACGTGTAGGGCCCGGCGTCCAGGGGGCGGTGGCGGAAGTCGGCCACCTGGGCGTCGAGGTCCTTGGCCATCTCGCTGACCTGCGACTTCGACAACCGGGTGATGCCCAACGACTCGACGAGCTTCTCCATCCGCCGCGTGGAGACCCCCAGCAGGTAGCAGGTGGCGACCACGGTGGTCAGCGCCCGCTCCGCCCGGCGCCGGCGCTCCAGCAGCCAGTCCGGGAAGTAGCTGCCCGACCGGAGCTTGGGGATGGCCACGTCGAGGGTGCCGGCGCGGGTGTCGAACTCCCGGGACCGGTAGCCGTTGCGGGTGTTCACCCGCTCGGCCGAGCGGGCGCCGTACTCAGCACCGCAGACCGCGTCGGCCTCGGCGGACATGAGCGTGTTGATGAAGGTCGTCAGCATCTGGCGCAGCAGATCATGAGGTTCCCCCGAGACCGCGGAGGCATCAGCTATAAGGGGTAGCGATGCCAGAGATCCGCAAGAAGTACGACCGGGAGTTCCGTGACGGGGCGGTCCG
>NZ_JBJNRJ010000133.1:0-1132 GCF_046233715.1 Trujillonella humicola
CAGTCCCTGCTGGGTAACCGTGCGCACCTTGGCCTTGACCGATGCGAGCGCGGTCCTGGTCGGATAGGTGTAGACGGTCGGCTTCCCACTGCCTCGCTTGGGCTGCCGCTGGATGCGAAAGCCCAGAAAGTCGAAGCCCTGGTCGATGGAGACGATCCTGGTCTTCGCCGCCGAAAGGCGCAGGCCCATCGGGGCGAGGACGGCTGCGGCCTCGTCGCGCAGCGCTTCGGCGTGCGCCTGGGTGCCGTGAACCAGGACGACGAAGTCATCCGCGTAGCGGATGAGCCGGTATGTCGCCTGGCCCTTGGCGCGTCGGCGATGCCGTGCGCTGGAGTCACCCATCGCCGCCCAGGCGGCGGTGAAGTGCTCGTCCAGCACGCTGAGAGCGATGTTGGCCAGCAGCGGAGACAGGATGCCCCCCTGCGGCGTGCCGGTGGCCGTGTCCCTGACGGTCTGCTCCTCGCTGAGAATGCCCGCCTTCAGGAACGCCTTCACCAGCGCCAGCACGCGCTTGTCGGCGATCCGTGCCCGCACCCGGTCCATCAGGGCCGGGTGATCGATCGCGTCGAAGCACGCCTCGATGTCCGCGTCGACGACCCACTCGTAGCTGCGTGGGTGAGACGTCCACTGATGAATCTCGGCGATCGCGTCCTGCGCGCGGTGACCGGGGCGGAACCCGTGCGAGCACGGGGCGAAGTCCGCCTCGAAGATCGGCTCCAGGACCAGTTTCAGGGCGGCTTGCACCACCCGGTCCCGAACGGTCGGAATGCCCAGCCGTCGCAGCTTGCCCGACGCCTTGGGGATCATCCGTTCCCGCACCGGCACCGGGGCGAAGTCGCGGGCCTTCAGGTCGGCCCGCAGGTCGGCGAGGAAGACCTCGACTCCGCGCACGTCTTCGATGTAGTGGGCGGTGATGCCGTCCACTCCGGCCGTGCGCGCACCCCGGTTGCTGCGCACCCGCGTCCAGGCCACGGCCAGGACGGCGGGATCGACGACCAGGTTGAACAGGTCGTCAAACCGGCGAGCAGGATCGCTGCCGGCCCACTGGTGCAGCTTGGTCTGGATCTTCAGTACCCGCGCCCGCGCGGCAACCGCGTCGGGTATCGGTGCACCGGTGTTCACCGGCGGCCTC
>NZ_JBJNRJ010000134.1:0-1111 GCF_046233715.1 Trujillonella humicola
TGAGCTGGTCCTTCTGGCGCCGCAGACACCAGGCCCGGGCCCGCCGCTGTCACTACGTTCGAAGGGGTGCAGCCGACGAAGTGCGGCTGTAGTACTAGGCCGAGTGTTCCGCCTGTTACCCGGCCTCGCGCACCGGCTGTGACGTCCCGGGTCAGACTGGTGGTCACGCGCCGAGGGCGAGCAGAGGCCATGCCGTAGCGAAACGTGGAGCCGGGTCCGGCGTGGCCAGTCCTCGTGCACACTCCTGAGCCCCAGCGCCCTCAGCAACTCCTAGCCCTAGGAGCGGCGATGCCCGCGAGCACGCCGGACCAGATCCACCCGTTGTTCCAGGAGGCCTTCAACGCCCGGGACGTGGATCGGCTGATGGAGTTCTACACCGACGATTGCGCCGTCATCGTTCAGCCGGGGCAGGTCTCGCGGGGCCAAGTGCAAGCGGCGATCGAGGCGTTCCTAGCGCTGAACGGTCAGCTGGCGATGGACAGCAAGGTGATCGTCACCGTGGGCGACGTGGCCTTCCTTTCGTGCACCTGGTCGATCGCCGGCAGCGGGCCCGACGGCCAGCCGATGACCGTTGGCGGTACGACCGCCGAGGTGGCTCAGCGCCAGAGCGACGGAAGTTGGCGCTACGTCATCGACAATCCGTGGGGCGACCTGGCCGCGGGAGTCCCGACACTGATGTAGGAGTGAGGGCGGCCGAACTCGTAGACGAATCATGACCCGGGTTCAGCAGAGGTCGTTCTACTTCGGCGGCCTCAGGAACGCTATTCCGTAAAGCCTGCGCGTCGCGATCGCCCAGCGATCACGGGTGCGTACCCGTCACCGGTCTACCTGCACCGGTGCGCGTCTCAACCGCCGTCATGGGCGAGGACGCCGGGCACTTCCGCGAGTTGCCTTCACGACGCCAGGGTGTGTCCAAGGCCGCCTTCTGGGCGCCTGACGAGGGGTGCTCGCGGCCGGGCGCGCGCTCGTGCCCCCGCGGCCGGAGCGGTCGCGGGGGTGGAGCGGCGGGTGAGCCTCAGACGCGCAGGGGTGGGTGGATGAGGATCTGGGTGCCGTCGGGGCGGTAGGTGCGCCAGCGCCGGCCGGGTGGTGCGGTGTCGTCGCGTTCGAT
>NZ_JBJNRJ010000135.1:0-1040 GCF_046233715.1 Trujillonella humicola
GCCCTAGGAAGTGTCTGGTGGATCATGAAAGCCAGCCCAGGAGTCCGCAGAGGTGGATCGCTCCGAGGTAGTTGACGGCGTGCTTGTCGTAGCGCGTGGCCAGGCCTCGCCACTGTTTGATCTGGCAGAAGCCGCGTTCGACGGTGTTGCGCCGTACGTAGCGGGCCTTGTCGAACCCTGGCGGTCGACCTCCGCGAGAGCCTCGGCGGCGACGATTGGCGGCCTGGTCGCTCTTCTCCGGGATGGTGTGGGCGATGCCGCGGGAACGCAGCAGCTGCCGGTTGGCCTTGGAGCTGTAGCCCTTGTCCGCCAACAGGTAGTCCGGGCGGGTTCGCGGGCGTCCCGGCCCTACCCGGGCGACGGACAAGGCCGCCAGCAGCGGGCCGAGCATGGTGGTGTCGTTGATGTTGCCGGCCGTCACCAGCGCCACGAGGAGTCGTCCGGCGCCGTCGGTGAGCGCGTGGGTCTTGGTCGTCAGCCCGCCCCGGGATCGGCCGATCGCATGATCGGCCGGCTCGCGGGCGGCTGGTTCACCGTCAGAACTCTTGTCATTCGACCGAGCCCCCTGTGTGCTCGCTGCCCTCCTCAACGACCTCCGCGTCGGGCGGGGCCGGCCGATAGGTAGCGGCGTTGCCGCCCACTCGGCGGGCGCTGGCCCCGTGCTGATGGACCCGCACGATCGTGGAGTCCACCGCGACCAGCCAGTCCAACTCGCCGGCCGCGTCGGCGTCGGCATGGGCTCTGGCCAGCAGCCGGGCCCAGGTGCCATCAGCACTCCACCGCGCGTGGCGGTAGTGCAGCGTCTGCCACGGCCCGAAGGTCTCCGGAACGTCGCGCCAAGGGACGCCGGCCCGAAACTTGAACGCGATCGCCTCGATCACCTGGCGGTGATCACGCCACCGTCCACCCCGACGGCCCGCCGAGGACGGCAAAAGCGGCTCCATCCACGCCCATGCCTCATCGGACACCACACACCGATCTTGACGCACAACACCGACACTGCCCGACCTGAACGACAAGATCCGTCAGACACGCCCTAG
>NZ_JBJNRJ010000136.1:0-1030 GCF_046233715.1 Trujillonella humicola
CTATGTCAAGCCGCGGCTGGAAGGCACGTTCCAGCCGCGGTGTCGGTCGGTCGAAGCAGGTTGAAGACGATGCGAGCCAGGCGGCGCTTGAGGGCGCGGAGGGCTTCCATCGTGGTGTCGCCGGTGGCGCGTCGGCGCTGGTAGTAGGCCCGGCCGAGGCCGTCGAGGCGGATCTGGGTGACCGCGATGCGGTGCAGGGCGGCGTTGAGTTGCCGGTTGCCGCCGCGTGCGAGCCGATGCCGGTTGGTCTTGCCGGAGGAGGCCGGGATGGGCGCGGCGCCGGCGTGCATGGCGAAGCAGGCCTCGGAGCGGAATCGGGCCGGGTTGGCCGTCTCGGCCACGAGCTTGGCCGCTGTCAGCGGCCCGCAGCCGGGCAGGCTGAGCAGCTGCGGTGCCTGGGCGCGGACCAGCGCGGTGATCTCCTTCTCCAGGCCGTTGATCCGCCCGGTGAGGTCACGGATGTCGGCCAGCTCCTCCAGCGCGATCCGACGGATGGTGCTCGCCGGCAGCTGCTCGAGCCGGCTCTGCGCCCGATCCAGCTGCTTGGCCAGGTCCAGACCGCGGGCCGGCAGGTCGAACTCCGGATCGAGCTCGTGCAGCCGCCAGCGCAGCCGGTTCTGCAGGCCGGTACGGATCCCGACCAGGTCCTCGCGGTGGTCGACCAGCAGCTTCAGCTCCCGGGATGCGTGCGTGTGCTCCGCGCGCGGCAGATCTGGCTCGCGCACCGCCGCTCGGGCGATGGCCAGGGCGTCGATCGGATCGGACTTGCCCCGGGTGCGGGCGCTGGTGCGCGTGAGCGCCATCAGCTTCGGCGGCACCCGCACTACCGCGGCCCCGGCATCCAGCAACGCCCGCTCCAAGCGCATCGACACGTGCCGGCAGTCCTCCACCGCGAAGGCCACCGTGTCGGCGAACTCCCGGCCCGCCCAGCGCAGCAGCTGCCGGTGCCCGGCATCGGTCGCCCGCACCGTCATCGGCTTGCCCAGCTGCCGGCCGCCCTCGTCGACGGCGACCGCGCAGTGGGTCTGCT
>NZ_JBJNRJ010000137.1:0-1011 GCF_046233715.1 Trujillonella humicola
GTCGCGGAGATAGATGTTGATGTTGGTGATCTCGACGGTGGCGTCGTAGCGGACGGCGAGCTTGTCGTACCGGGTGGCGAAGGCGCGGTTCTGCTTGTGCCGGTTGATGCCGCACTCCACGGCGTGCCGCTGCTTGTAGCGCTCGGGGTCGAACGCTGGTGGCCGGCCGCCGGCCGAGCCCTTCGCGCGGCGGTGGGCCAGTTGGTCGACCTTGTTCGGGATGGTCGCCGGGATGCCGCGTCGGCGCAGGTAGGCGCGGTTTCCTCGGCTGGAGTAGGCCCGGTCGGCCAGCACCCGGTCGGGCCGGGTCCTCGGTCGTCCTCGCCCGGCCGGTCGCGGGACGCGGATGCGGCCGAGCACGACGGTGAACTGCGGACTGTCGGCGGCCTGCCCGGGGGTGAGCACCGTGGCCAGCGGCTTGCGGCCGGCCTCGACGGCCAGGTGCACCTTGGTCGTTAGGCCGCCGCGGGAGCGGCCCAGCGCGTGGTCGGCCGGCTCACCGACCGGCGGCTGGGCCTGCTGATCGGGATGGCGGCGGGCGCCGGCGGCATGCTGATGGGCCCGGTTGACCGTGGAGTCCACGGACACCGTCCAGTCGATCAGCCCGACCTCGTCGGCCAGCGCCTGCAGCGCGGTCTCGATCGCCTTCCAGCGGCCGGCCAGTTGCCAGGCGCGGAACAGCCCGTACACGCACTGCCAGGTGCCGTAGCGCTCGGGCACGTCCCGCCACGGACAACCGGTGCGGGTGCGGAAGCGGATGCCGTTGATCAACTGCCGCAACGACCAGCGGCGCCGTCGGCCCATCCGTGACCTGCCCGGAAGCAGCGCGGCCAGGATCAGCCACTGCTCGTCGGTCAAGTCATGGCGGGCACCGGCCGGTAGGGTGCGGTCCACGAGGTCTCCGTGGTGAGGGTCTTCTTGGTCGTTGATCCCTCTACCGGAGGCCTCGCCTATTTCCCGGCACCAACACGCCGGATGGACCCTTCCGGTGACTTCTCAAACACGGCCTAG
>NZ_JBJNRJ010000138.1:0-1003 GCF_046233715.1 Trujillonella humicola
CCCGGGCGGCGTGGTGGGCGGTCGGGCAGCTACGCCGCGAGCACGCCTCGATCGCCGGCATCGCCCGGCAGCTGGGCACCAGCTGGCGCACCGTGTGGCGGGCGGTCGGCCCGCTGCTGGCGGCGATGGCCGCCGACGAGGCCCGCTTCGCCGACGTCACCTCCCTGGGCGTGGACGAACACATCTGGCACCACGTCTCCACCAAGCCGATCGCCGACGGCGGGCGGGGCCCCAAGGAGCTGACCGGCATGGTCGACCTCACCCGTGACCAGCAAGGACGCGTCCGCGCCCGGCTGCTGGACCTGGTGCCCGGCCGGTCCGGGAAGGCCTACGCCGACTGGCTGACCGCCCGCGGCGAGGCGTTCCGGGCGCGGGTGCAGGTGGCCACCCTCGATCCGTTCCACGGCTACAAGAACGCCATCGACGACCGGCTGCAAGACGCCACCGCGGTGCTGGACGCCTTCCACGTCGTCAAACTCGGCACCGACGCCGTAGACCGCTGCCGGCGCCGCGTCCAGCAGGAGATCCACGGCCACCGCGGCCGCAAGAACGACCCGCTCTACGGGATCCGCAACACGCTGCGCGCCGGCGCCGAGCACCTCACCGACCGGCAGTGGGCACGGCTGCACGCCGCGTTCGCCGCCGACGAACGACACCTCGCCGTCTGGCTCGCGTGGTCCTGCGCCCAGCAGCTGCGCGCCGCCTACCGCCACGAGCGCACCGCCGAGGGCCGCAAGATCGCCGAGCGCGTGCTCGACTCGTTCCCGACCTGCCCGGTGCCCGAGATCGCCCGCCTCGGCCGCACCCTGCGACAGTGGCGCGAGGCGTTCCTGGCCTACTTCGACACCGGCCGCGCCAGCAACGGCGGCACCGAAGCCGTCAACGGCCTCATCGAACTCCACCGCCGCATCGCCCGCGGCTTCCGCAACCGCGACAACTACCGGCTACGCATGCTGCTCATCGCCGGCGGCCTGACCAGCCCCCACCTCAAGTAAGAAGAGCC
>NZ_JBJNRJ010000139.1:0-908 GCF_046233715.1 Trujillonella humicola
ACCGTGGAATGGCCCCCACACCTAGCGCCCAACGTTTACGGCGTGGACTACCAGGGTATCTAATCCTGTTCGCTCCCCACGCTTTCGCTCCTCAGCGTCAGTTACTGCCCAGAGACCCGCCTTCGCCACCGGTGTTCCTCCTGATATCTGCGCATTTCACCGCTACACCAGGAATTCCAGTCTCCCCTGCAGTACTCAAGTCCGCCCGTATCGACTGCAGGCCTGAGGTTGAGCCTCAGGTTTTCACAGCCGACGCGACGAACCGCCTACGAGCTCTTTACGCCCAATAATTCCGGACAACGCTTGCACCCTACGTATTACCGCGGCTGCTGGCACGTAGTTGGCCGGTGCTTCTTCTGCAGGTACCGTCACCTCACGGCTTCGTCCCTGCTGAAAGAGGTTTACAACCCGAAGGCCGTCATCCCCCACGCGGCGTCGCTGCGTCAGGCTTTCGCCCATTGCGCAATATTCCCCACTGCTGCCTCCCGTAGGAGTCTGGGCCGTGTCTCAGTCCCAGTGTGGCCGGTCACCCTCTCAGGCCGGCTACCCGTCGTCGCCTTGGTAGGCCACTACCCCACCAACAAGCTGATAGGCCGCGGGCCCATCCCCAGCCGATAAATCTTTCCACCACCAGACCATGCGGTCAGCGGTCACATCCGGTATTAGCCCCAATTTCTTGGAGTTATCCCAGAGCCAGGGGCAGGTTGCCCACGTGTTACTCACCCGTTCGCCACTGATCCCCTCCGAAGAGGTTCACCGTTCGACTTGCATGTGTTAAGCACGCCGCCAGCGTTCGTCCTGAGCCAGGATCAAACTCTCCGTAGATGAATTCGATACATGGCCGAGAACCGCGAGCTGACACTCGCGACATCATCAACCAAAGGAATCCCAGCACCATCCCACCCACA